>JAITAY010000033.1 GCA_031283915.1 Tannerella sp. | reverse complement strand
GTATGAGGTTTGTGAAAACTGTAAACTTTGTTTTTGTCGCTCTTTTGCTGATTGACCCCTCGCCTGTAAAGCGACATCTTTTCTTTGTAAACCGACTTTTGGGCTTCCGTCATCTTTCGGTCAAGTTCACGCAGCATCGCGTTGGCAATGGTTTTTAACCGTTTCTTTGCTTTTTTTGCCGCTCAGGCACGCTTCGGATGCTTGCCGTTGAAGGTGTCCCGAACCAACTGTTTGCTCTCTTTTTTTGTACTTGCAGCGCTGTACAATCCCCTCTTTTTCAGCAATATCATTGCACTTGTCTATCACTTTTTTACACAGTTTTGCATCGGTCGGGAAGGTCGTAAAATTGCCCTGAACCGTCGTATCCGACAGCACAAACTTTGCCTGTTTCGAAATGTCTTCACCATGAAGTTTAACACTTTGGGCGAAAATTTCGCTTATCCCTTCCTCGCCAATCCGTTTGCGAAAATGAACAAAATCACTCGGGTCGCACGGAAATTTATGCTCAGAAAACACACCTAAGCAGAAATACTGAAAGTAGGGGTTACTTTCCCGGGCAAACGGTATTTTTTCATCTCCAGGATTATACTAATGTTTTAGTATCAACACTCCAACCATTAGTCGAATGGGCATTGACGGGCGACCGTTGCGTTCGGTGTAGCGCTTTTTAAACGCTTCATCAAAGTACTTCCGGTCAATGCTGTCGGCAAGCAGCGCCAGCTCGTGCTGCAGATTTATCAAGTCCGCCAGGCGGGTGCAAAAAAGTTCGTGATGGTCATCTTTGGGCAATTTTCCTGTCATAATTTTCCGGTTTTCTGCCGCAAAGCTACAAAAACCGGTTGATTTTACCAAACTTTTTTATGTTTATTTTGTTGATGTCCAGTAGAATAATTCATTTATAAGGATTGACTATATAAACTATCCCCAAAGATTACAAATTAATGATATTCAACATACTATGTTTTTGTATCAATAGAATATGGACACCACCGCACTTTTACTCGTCCAAATTATTATGCGCATCGGGTCTCCAACCGTATGTCCTTCTACTACTTCCAGTAACGCTTCTTCCAATCCATCCTGTTTGTCTTTCTCCCGTTTTCTGACTGCGCCTGCACGTCTGATTTTATCTGCTGACGCCATTTCTTTTTTCTTTATTTAACTCTTTAATTCCCAATTGGTTAGAGCGGTAACTCTAACCGCGCAGAGAACGTGAGCTGTCGACGAACAGGGAGAATCTCTCACAGAAAGACACGGATGCCCGCTGGACAAAAAAGAACAGTCAAGGCTTTTTTGATTACAGGAACTATGTAAAGGAAGATGCAAAAAAGGAAGTCTTTTGCGGAACGGGAAAAAGTTCCTCCCTGTTTATTGGCTGAGAAAGTCTATCGTCAACCACTGTATATCGTTCAGCCGTCCTTCGCGG
Source organism: Tannerella sp. (assembly GCA_031283915.1). GTDB lineage: Bacteria > Bacteroidota > Bacteroidia > Bacteroidales > Tannerellaceae > Tannerella. The sequence continues at coordinate 7,892 of JAITAY010000033.1, read as the reverse complement.
CGTGCTTTGCAGAGTGCGTTGTCCCACACCTGCGCTCCCGGATGACCTTTGGCCAGGTCGGCGGCATGGGCGGCGATCTTGTGCGCGATGATACTGGCCTGCAGGTCTTCCTTGCCGTCAACCGGTATCATGCTCTCGTTGCTGATGAGCGATGCGCCGTGCCAGGCAATCTGCGCGCTTCCGATCGCAGAGGCGATATAGCCGTAGATGCCGGCAATGTCGGTGATAGTCATCCCCATCGTAAAGAAAGGAACCCCTTTGCAGATATACAGATGCTCTTTTGTGCCGGCTTCGATCTTGTGCAGGGGGATGTGCCCGGGGCCTTCGGCAATCGTCTGCACATATTGCTTCCAGGCAATTTCAATCAGGTGCCGCATCTCGGTCAATTCGGCGATGTGGGCATGATCGTTGGCGTCGTAGATCGCATCGGGACGCAACCCGCTGCTCAGAAAAAGCGAGATGTCGTACGTTTTCAGTATCTCGCAGATTTCGTCGAAATGCGTGTACAGAAAATTCTCCTCCTTGTGCACATTCATCCATTCGCTTAAAATGAGGCCGCTGCGGGAAGCCAGATTCACGGGACGGTTGTTGGTCAGAAGCAGATGTTTCTTCCGCATGGCTGCATGGACGGTTATAAAGTCCACACCCTGCCGGGCTTGTTCGATCAGTGCATCGCGAAATAGTTCCCAGCTTAAATCCTCCGGTTTCCCGCCGGCTTTGGCCAGCGCCTGATAGAGCGGACTGGTACCTACGGGAACCGGACAGTTGCGGATCAGCCACTCCCGCATGTGAGAGCAATTGTCCCGGGACGAGAGGTCGATCAGCGTATCCGTGCCCCATTGACAGGATTGGATCATCTTTTTGACCGCCTCCTCTGCGTACTGGCTGCACGGGGTGATGTTCGTGTTGATTTTTACCAGAAAGCGGCGGCCGATAATCATCGGTTCCACTTCCGGATGGTTGATGTTTGAGGGCACGATGGCGCGTCCGGCCGCAATCTCCTTTCGCACGAAGTCCGGCGTGATGTAGGACTTCAAGCCCATGGCCTCCACCTGCTGATTCTCGCGGATGGCCACGTATTCCATTTCCGGCGTGATGACCCGTTTTTTTGCATAATACATTTGGGTGATTTGCTTTCCTTCCCTGGCCTTGAAAACAGGCTGTTGCATCGGAAAAGCGTTTTTTTTCCGCGGTTCGCCGAGAGACGGTTCCAGCCGGGTAAGGTCTTTCCGCCGCTCATACCACTCTTCGCGGATCCGGTCAATCCCTTTTCCGATAGAATGAATGTATTGCAAATCGGAATAAGGTCCGGCTGTGTCATACACGGTTAAGGGACTGTTGCTTTTTATGATTTTCGAACCATCCGGCCTGACGGTTTCTGTATCCGACAAAACAATTTGACGCATACCTACCCGGATATTGTTGATTGTACCGGGGATATATACTTTATCTCTCATAGATCACTTTCTCTATCTTTATTTTCTTCTTTGCCCTTCTCTTCTTTTCATGCAGAGAAAACGCAAACACTTTTTTAGAAGTGGCAAAAATAGTAAATTAGCCATACCGTGCCAAACGGAGTTTCGTTAAAAGTTGTGGACAGCATCCGGCGCATTTGATTAGCTCAATATAAATGTCTACTTTTGTGCCCTATTTATATGCAGTTAAAATGAGATATAACACAGAAGAAAAACGACTGGCCTTACCCGATTACGGACGGAATATCCAGAACATGGTAGATTACTGTACACAAATTGAAGACCGAGAGGAACGGAATCGGTGTGCCGGATCGATTATCAACATTATGGGAAATATGTTCCCTCATTTGCGGGACGTCAACGATTTCAAGCACATTTTATGGGATCATCTGGCCATCATGTCCGATTTCAAATTAGACGTGGACTATCCGTACGAGATTCTGAGAAAGGAAGATTTGTATAAGCGTCCTCCCCATCTGAAATACAGTAATTCGAGAATTACCTATCGCCATTACGGGAAAATAATGGAGCGGATGATTGTGAAGGCTACCGAACTGGAAGACGAAGAAGAGAAATCCGTATTGATCCGTCTGCTGGCAAATCACATGAAAAAGTCGTTTATGACGTGGAACAAGGATTCCGTAGACGATCGGAAAATCCTGAAAGATCTCGACGAACTGTCCGGCGGACACTTCGTGTTGAATGAAGAATCTTTCCATTTGACGGAGAACAAAGACGTACGCAACAACGTCAGTAACTACAAGAAAACGTTTGTTCGCAAGAGTAGTAGATGAGTTCGTTTGTCATAGAAGGCGGTTACCGTTTGTCTGGAGAAATCCATCCCCAGGGAGCCAAGAATGAAGCGCTGGAAGTGATCTGTGCTGCGTTGCTTACTCCCGAACGGGTCGTCATTCGCCATGTTCCCGACATTTTGGACATCAACAATCTGATACAGTTGGTGCGCGACATGCAGGTGCGCGTGGAACGTTTGTCGGAAGATACATATGCTTTCCTGGCGGATACGGTAGATCTGGCTTATTTGGACACCGACGAATTTGCTCACCGAGTCTCTTCGCTCCGCGGATCGGTCATGCTGATCGGGGCGTTGCTGGCACGTTTCGGCAAAGCCATCCTGCCGCAAATTGGCGGAGATAAAATCGGACGGCGGCGGCTGGATACGCATATCACCGGTCTTCAAAAATTAGGCGCCCGCTTTACTTATGACAATCAACGACAGTTGTATACCATTGACGCGACACGATTGAGCGGCGCGTACATGTTGCTGGACGAAGCTTCGGTAACGGGTACGGCCAATATCCTGATGGCCGCCGTACGCGCCGAAGGCGTCACTACGATATACAACGCGGCATGTGAGCCGTACATCCAACAACTTTCAGCCATGTTGAACCGGATGGGAGCGCGCATTTCCGGCATCGGCTCCAACCTGCTGACCATCGAGGGCGTTGCATCGTTGCACGGAACGGAACACACCATCTTGCCGGACATGATTGAAGTCGGCAGTTTCATCGGCATGGCGGCCATGACGGGTTCGGACATCACGATTAAAAATACGGGATGCAACCAGTTGGGTATGATTCCCGATGCCTTCCGCCGGATAGGTATCCGGGTGGAGCAGTACGGCGACGATATTCATGTGCCGACGCATGACTCGTACGAGATTGAAACATTTATGGACGGTTCCATCATGACGGTGGCCGATGCGCCTTGGCCGGGACTGACGCCGGACTTGTTGAGCGTCATCCTGGTGGTGGCGACGCAGGCGACGGGTAGCGTCCTGATTCATCAGAAGATGTTTGAAAGTCGTCTGTTCTTTGTTGACAAATTGATAGATATGGGTGCGCAGATCATCCTGTGCGATCCGCATCGCGCGACAGTCATCGGATTGGCTCACCGGCTGAAACTGCGGGCGACTAAAATGGTCTCGCCGGACATCCGCGCCGGGATTGCGTTGCTGATTGCGGCCATGAGTGCGGAAGGAACCAGCAGGATTGACAACATTGAGCAAATCGATCGCGGTTACCAGCAAATTGACAGGCGGTTGAACAGTTTGGGCGCTCATATTTCAAGACTTTAATTCCCGGAAGAATGATTCGCAAGGAAGACCTTTTCCAGATCGGACAGTTTGCCAAGCCACACGGCATCAAAGGGGAATTGTCGCTGGTTACGGATTATGATGTCTTTGACCAAACGGACCACCCTTATTTAGTCTGCGAGATGGACGGGATTCCGGTGCCTTTTTACATTGAGAGCTATCGCCCGAAAGGACGTTCGGTGATACTGGTCAAGTTGGAACACGTCGCTGACCTGGCCTCAGCAAAAAACTTTGTCAATCGGCCGGTATATTATCCGCTGGCGGCCATGAAGCACGAATCGGAAAAGGAGGCCGGTTGGCATCAATTCAAGGAATACATCCTTGAAGACGAACAGAAAAGAGAAATCGGCCGGGTGACGGATGTAGACGAAACGACACTCAATGTGCTTTTGCGTGTAGATTGCAGCGGGAAAGAAATACTGGTGCCGGTAAGAGAAGAACTGATTTGTTCCGTCGACCGGACGGGCAAACGCATGGTTGTGTCGTTGCCGGACGGACTGCTGGACCTTTGAAAAGAAAAACCATGGCGAAAAAGCAACATAAAAAGAAACATTCTTTCTGGAAACGAGTCCAGTTGAAATACAAGCTTTCTTTTTTCAACGAATCGACACTGGAAGAAGTGTGGTCGTTCCGGTTGTCGCAGTTGTCGGCCTTCGTGGCCGTCGGGCTGTTTGCCGTTCTCCTGATACTCATCACCACGCTGGTCATCATCAAGACGCCCATCCGCAATTATCTGCCCGGTTATTTGGATGTCGAAGTGCGGAATAATATTGTTCTGAACGCATTGAAGATTGATTCGCTGGAGACGCTGGTTCAAATGCAAGCCCTGTATCTGACAAACGTGACGGATATTCTAACCGGTAAGATGACGTTGGATTCCGTTTATCGTTCCGATTCGGTGGCCTTTATCACGGGCAACTACGATGTACCCCGCTCGGAAAACGAGGAGCGTTTCGTGAAAGCCTTTGAAGAAGCAGAAAAATACAATTTCACGGTTTTGAACGCGAACCCGACGGTCACCGAAGGGGTGTTTTTCCACAAGCCGGTGAACGGTATGATTTCGTCCCATTACGATGCAGAGATTCGTCATTACGGAGTGGATTTGGTTGCCGGATTGCGGGAAAGCGTACTGGCGACACTGGAGGGCGTGGTGGTGTATACCGGTTACGACCCTCAGTACGGCAATGTAATCGGGTTGCAACATAAAAACGGCTTTGTGTCGATATACAAGCATAATGAACTGCTGTTAAAAGAAATGGGCGACCAGGTGGTTGCCGGGGAAGCGATTGCGCTCATCGGCAACACGGGCAACCTCTCCACCGGGCCTCACTTGCATTTCGAGTTATGGTATAAGGGATATCCGATGAATCCGGAGGAATACATTGCCTTTTAGGAGGACGACAGCGAGCAGGAGATGAAGAAGCAATTGGCCATATTGGGATCGACCGGTTCCATCGGGACGCAGGCGCTGGAAGTGGTCGGCGAACATCCCGACCTGTTTGAGGTCTACGCGCTGACGGCCAACGAGCAGGCAGAGTTGCTGATTGAGCAAGCGTATCGTTACCGGCCGGAGGCGGTCGTCATCGCCAATGAACGGAAATATCCGGAAGTGAAGGAAGCGTTAAGCGACTTGCCCGTCAAGGTATGGGCAGGGGCAGACGCCATTGCGCAGGTCGTACAGTTCGAACCGATAGACATGGTACTCACGGCGCTCGTCGGCTATGCCGGTCTGCGACCGACCATGGCAGCCATCCAAGCCGGTAAGGCCATTGCCCTGGCCAACAAAGAAACGCTGGTCGTGGCCGGTGAGCTGGTCATCTCTCTGGCGAAAGAAAACCGTGTGCCCATACTGCCCGTAGATTCGGAACATTCCGCCATCTACCAATGCCTGAACGGCGAATGGAACAATCCGGTGGAGAAAATCATCCTGACGGCTTCGGGCGGCCCCTTCCGGACGAAGACGCTGAACGAATTGGCGCATGTCACGAAGGCGCAGGCGTTGCGACATCCGAACTGGTCGATGGGAGCCAAGGTGACGATTGACTCGGCTTCGATGATGAACAAGGGCTTTGAAATGATCGAAGCCAAATGGCTGTTCGGGTTGGCGCCGGAACAGATACAGGTGCTGGTGCATCCGCAGTCCGTTATCCATTCGATGGTGCAGTTCGCGGATGGCGCCGTCATGGCACAGTTGGGCGTGCCCGACATGAAACTGCCGATTGCATATGCCCTGGCCTGGCCGCAACGGCTGAAAAGCGTGTCGGAACGGCTGGATTTCAGCCGCTATGCGACGCTGACATTTGAGGAACCCGACCGACAGCGATTCCGGAACCTGGCGTTCGCGTTCGAGGCGGCGCGTCGGGGCGGAAACATGCCCTGCGTCCTGAATGCGGCAAACGAAGTCGCGGTAGCCGCCTTCCTGCGCGAGCAAATCGGTTTCCTGCAAATGAGCGAAGTGATTGAACAAACTCTGGCGAAAGCCGCCTTCCTGGCGATGCCGGCGTATGAGGATTATGTGCAGACGGACGGGGAAGCGCGGCGCATCGCGGAAGAAGCCGTAAAGAACAGTTAGTAGAACAGTAATTAGTAGAATAGAAAAGTAATTATATGGAAACATTTTTGATCAAAGCGGCTCAACTTATTTTGAGCTTATCTCTCCTGGTGATTGTCCACGAATTTGGACATTTTATCTTTGCACGCTGGTTCAAGGTGCGTGTAGAGAAGTTTTACCTATTTTTCAACCCCTGGTTTTCGCTCTTCAAGTTCAAACCCAAAAACAGCGAGACGGAATACGGCATAGGCTGGTTGCCGCTGGGCGGCTACTGCAAGATTTCCGGCATGATAGACGAGTCGATGGACAAGGAACAGATGGCGCAACCGCCCCAGCCCTACGAATTTCGTTCCAAACCGGCCGGGCCGCGCCTGCTGATTATGATCGCCGGCGTACTATTCAACTTCCTGCTGGCACTGTTCATCTATTCCATGATTCTTTTTGCCTGGGGAGATACGTATCTGCCCCTGAAAAACATGAAGATGGGCATGGACTACAGCGATACGTTCAAGGAGATCGGATTCCGGGACGGCGACATCCTCTTGGAAGCCGACGAGACGGCGCTGGAACGCTTGAACAGCGCCACGCTCCGCGCCGTCATAAACGCCCATACGGTTACCGTTTTGCGCGAAGGCAATCCGGCAACCATTTCCATTCCCGAAGATATGATGCAGCGCCTCATGCGCGACAAACAGGGCTTTGCCGTTCCCCGCGTCCCGATGACCGTCAGCCGCCTGGCGGGCGAGGATACCCCTGCCGCCCGCGCCGGCCTGCAGCCCGGAGACTGCATTATCGCCATCGACGGTAATGCAACGCCCACGTTTTATGATGCCGTCGAGGTGCTCAGCCAGTACAAAGAACAGGAAATCACCCTTTCATACACGCGCGACGGGTGCGAGCAGTCGATGCGTCTGACACCCGATTCGCTCGGCAAGATTGGCATCTACCCGACGACTCCCGAAGAGCTTTACCAGACCGTTACCCTCACTTATGGCTTTCTGGCTTCTTTTCCGGCAGGCATCCGTTTGGGCATTAACACGCTGAAAGGATATGTCAGCGACATGAGATATGTCTTTAAAGACGCCTCCAGCATAGGCGGTTTCGGCGCCATCGGCAACCTTTTTCCGGCGCTGTGGGACGGACGCGCGTTCTGGATGAATACGGCTTTCCTGTCCATCATCCTGGCCTTTATGAATATCCTGCCGATTCCGGCGCTGGACGGCGGACACGTGCTGTTCCTGCTCTACGAAGTGATTGCACGTCGTAAACCCAGCGACAAGTTCCTGGAATACGCGCAAATCGCCGGATTGATTCTCCTCTTCACCCTCCTGATCTATGCCAACGGGAATGATCTTTTCCGGTGGTTTAAAGGAAATTAAAAAAAGAGGTATCAGTCCTTTTTCAAAGAAGGGAAGACCGTTTCAAAGGTTACAAATGGGTGCATTTCAATTTGTCGTGTGTATTATTGGTATCAGGGCGGTGCAGACACCCTGCACCGAACGGTGCTGATGCCCTGCACGGGCGGCGTCCATTCCCGAAGAATGGCGACAGGAAAAAATACATACTGCGACCATTTGAAATGCATCCATACAAATATACTTTGCTGCGCGCGGGAAGATTTTGCGCAAAAACGGGTAGTTAGTAGTCCCCCAATAAAAGCATACAGCCCACTCCAAATAACGGGATCAAAAAGCCCTTCATTACACAAAATAGAATGGATGGATATAAGGTTTTTGCAATATTGTTACACAGG
>JAITAY010000208.1 GCA_031283915.1 Tannerella sp. | reverse complement strand
GAATTATGAATTATGAATTACGAATTACGGGGATTGGATTCCCAAGACGGCCTTGACTGAAGGCTTACTGTTCAACCTTACCCATTCCCAACTTTCCGGCGCTTCAAACGGAAGTTCATCATCAATGCATCGTAATTCGTATCACTCATCCTGGCGGAGGGCGTGCTTTCCATTAACGAAATATAAAAAACGGCGTCCCGTTTGGCCGCCCCGTTCTTTGCCTTTACTTTTGCGATAATTATACTGTACCGCGTGCAGTATAAACCATAATTCTTTCCGGTAACTTTTCATATTGCTTTCATTCTGTTTTATGATTACGGAACAAAAGTAATGTTTCCTTTCCGATAACAAAAATAGCATGAAGATGCGTTTGCCCCGGACAAGCTCCTTAATCTTTACCGCTCGGAAAGCCAGTCCGTACGGAAGTCAGTTGCTCCATAAAGACTTTTTCGGCCGAATGAATCCATGCTTGAAAGGCAGGTGCCTGAAAGGTGCGTTTTTCATCCATGCAGGCCAGTAATACACTCAGGTCGAATTTCTTTCCCACGATCCCCCCGTGAATGGAAACGGCATCTGCGGCATTGACTTCCTGTTCAATGTGCGCCGGAATCATCATCACCGGTTTGTCGAGGTATAACGCTTCGCAAACTGATTCGAATCCGGCTGTCGTAATGTATCCGCGACATCCGGCCATGTATTTCAGAAACGACTCGTCGTCAATCGTATGCAGCGTCAATGTCTCATCCACCTCCCATACGGCAGGCGCATCCTGCTTGTCCCAGAAGAAATGGAGTCTGACCTCCGGATGTTTTTTGTGCCAGGCGCGTATCTCATTCTCATATCCCTGATTCACCATGTATCCGAGGATATAATCTCCCGTGGAAGGCTTCAAATCCACTACCTCTTTCCGCAACAGGGGAGGCACAACCACTACACGTTCCCGCGGATACGACTTCATCGGATAAAAGGACAGGGCAAGGATTTTTGTGGCGCCGATGCTGCACAGGATCGCATGTAGGCGAAGCAGCATCAGGTGGTCGCCCCGGCCGATCATGTAGTCGGGATGCCTCAGCATGTACTGATGACCGATATGAACAAAGGGTACGTCTATCCGGAAACGTAACTGCGCAAAACCCGGCAGGATTTCGTAAAAATTGACGACTATATCCGGCGCTACTTCCCTGATCCGGGAGTAAATCAGTTCAATGCTTTTGGCATAGGTTTTCAGTTTTTGAGGACTGGCATTATAGAGGAACGTCTTGATCAGGTCAATATGCTTCCTGTCTTTCCCGAAGACAAAGGATGGTGTGTCATAAATTCGGATGGAAGTGTTCATCCTTTCATGGAAAAAAGCGGGTAATTCTCTGGCATGACTTTTGCCTACCAGCGTTTCGACGACCTCGTGCTCGTGGCGGCGCACCATGTCAGCCAGTGAAATCGCCTGCGTGAGGTGTCCCCGCCCTTCTCCCTGAACAATGAATAAAAATCGTAATTTCTTTTCCATACCGGATTCGTTTATTTCCACCTGCAAAGGAAACTAAAAAGATTCAAAGAAACAAAGACATTCGAGGATGGGATACATTTCGGACGGACGTTCGGGGATTTTCGCCGGGATTTTCGACTGCGGGCAACCAGTTTGCTGCAGGTTTTTGGAGGAACAGGGTGTTTTTGCGCTTGCGTGAATCATAAAATCAGGGACGAAATATCGGCAGGATTTTTGTCAATTTCCTTTTTTTACCGGTGTATTTCGTCCCTCACTGGGCTTTATAGCATATCGGCACGAGATCCGGACGCTAAAGTATCCGGTTAATAAAGTGGCCTCTTTGCGGAAGGTACTGTTACACTTTATGCATTTCCAGTCCCTTTACGACCCGTGTTTCATCATATCGTTCACGGCTTCGGATTCCAGGTGTTCGCCGACCTTTCTGTCAAACGTGATTTTAAACGACCAGGCAAACTCACACGGCTTTGTCTTCGGGAATGATATTTTCAGGCCTTCGTCGGTTTGCGTCCAGGCGACAGGCTCATCCGAACCCAGCATCCGGACATTCAGTATCTTCGCGTCGGCAATGGCCTGTTTGTCGAGCGATTTGATCACCGTGCCGCTGTCGTCCCAGTTCAGGACGATGGCATAGAAATCATTCCCTTTCGTCGTAAAGCGGATGTCCGCAGCCGTATAAACCGTCGCCGTATTGTCGGTAAACGAGCCTTTGGTCGATTCCGCAGCCCCCTCACCGAACTTTTTCCAGCAGCGCGTACCGTAGATTGCTTCGCCGTTTACATCTAACCACCGGCCTATGGCCAGCAGGATAGACGTCTGTTCCTCCGTGATGGTGCCGTCCGCCTTCGGACCGATGTTCAGCAGCAGATTGCCGTTCTTGCTCACGATGTCTATCAGGTCATGAACGATCTGTTCGGGCGTCTTGTTTTCCTCGCCTTCGACATACGACCAGGATTTCTTGCCGATAGACGTATCCGTTTGCCACGGGAATTTCATCATTTTACCCGACTTGCCGCGTTCCATGTCCCACACCTGAATGTTGGTGGGATAACCCTGTTTCGTGTTGACAACCACCTGCTCGTTCCAGTCCAGGGCACAGTTGTAGTAATAGGCCATGAATTTATTGAAATAAGGCATCAGCAGCGAATCGTTGACCGTCCAGTCAAACCATATCAGTCTGGGTTGGTATTTGTCAATTAGTTCGCAGGTCCGCTCCAGCCATTCCCTTGCAATGTCGTCGCGGTAGCTGTTGTCCGGCAACCGGCCGCCATACAGCCGGATGGTCGTGTCCTGCACGTCGGAGGGGAATGCCATACCACCGTTGTAGAACCACGCATTTTCGGCGCGATGGGTAGACAGGCCGAATACGATTCCCTCTTTTTCAGCCGCATCCTTCAGCAGTCCGACAATGTCTTTGCGCGGCCCCATCCGGACAGCATTCCATTCGTTCAGATCACTGTCGTACATGGCAAAACCGTCATGATGCTCGGCCACGGGAACCACATACCTGACGCCGGCCGCCTTGAACAGTCTCATCCATTCCCCGGCATCAAACTTTTCAGCCGTGAACCGCGGAATGAAATCCTTGTATCCGAACTTCGTGTGCTCGCCATACGTGGCAAGGTGATGCTCGTATTCCTTTGAACCTTTCCGGTACATGTTCCGCGGATACCACTCGTTGCCGAATGCCGGCACTGCGTACACGCCCCAATGAATGAATATACCAAACTTACCGTCCACGAACCATTGCGGGAACTGATAGTGCCGGGCTAAGTTCTCCCATTCGGGCTGGAATACCTCCGTTCCCTGCGGGGAGGCTACGGAATCAATATGGGTGGAGGATTTCGTTCCGCTCCGGCAGGAACACAGAAACCCAGCCACCGATAGAATCAGGATAAGAAAATTTTTCATGTCTTTATACGTTGATGTTAAATTATGGGCAAAGGTACGGGAAACTATTTCCTTATTTTGGCAATATCTCGACAAAACATAACAGTATTTCGACATTTAGGCGAGTAACACGTATTTTCCCCCAAAATAGTATCGACAATGGTCCGAAATATGATATTCATTAATTCAAGGAGCTGTCTGTAAATAAACCATCCCAATTGACGGGAGATGTTTTTTGCCATCCAGCGACTGAAAATGCGCGCATACCGGGGTATGTAAGCATTTTCAGGAGAAAGTAGGGTGAAAAACAGACCCGTAAATGGGTGGTTTATTCACAGACAGCTCCCAAGTATTGCCGGCAAGGCCGAAGATGATCGATGGAAATTCAAATACCTTCGACTAATGGATGACCCTTTCAGAAGTCCTTGTCCGGTTCGTCAACAGGCAGATTCCTTTTGAACCCTTCCTTAAAGGAAATCAACGTTTCCGTGCGTGCCAAACCGAGCGGCTGGAGCTTATGATGGATGATGTACAGCAAGTGCCTGTTATTCTTTGCATAAATCTTAATGAACAGGTCATATTGTCCGGTGGTATAATGGCATTCCACAACTTCCGGAATCTGTTTCAACGCCTCGATGACATCGGGGAATTGCCCCGGATTTTGCAGATACAAACCCATATAAGCACATGTTTCATACCCTATTCTGTTGCTGTCGATAATAAACTCGCACCCTTTGATGATGCCTGCATTCATCATTTTCTGTATCCGCTGATGGATGGCCGCTCCCGAAACATTACATTCCCTGGCTACTTCCAGAAAGGGTTTGCGTGCATCGTTGACGATCAGCCGGAGGATTTTCTTATCCAATACATCTAATTCGTAATGTGTCATAACTTGAATTATTTTATTTATTATCCTTGGAAAATGTTCAAAGATAATAAAAAATCAGATTTCTGCGAACCTGTCACTATTTTTTGGTTTCTAAAAGATGCCTGTGACGGTCATTTTTCCCGAAAAGCATTGAGTCTTTGATTTTCAAACATCTCAGACCGAAACGGACGCAATCCCGGCAGGTTTCCGAACATTTCAGTCTGAAACGGACGCAATCCCGTCAGGTTTCCGAACATTTCAGTCTGAAATGGACACAATCCCGACAGGTTTCCGAACATTTCAGACTGAAACGGACACAATCCCGACAGGTTTCCGAACATTTCAGACTGAAACGGACACAGTCCCGGCAGGTTTCCGAACATTTCAGACTGAAACGGATGCAGTCTTCGCAGGATTCCCAACATTTCAGACCGAAACGGACGCAATCCAGCGGAACGCATACAGTCAGGCAACGAAGTTCGACGATCGTCAATGAAAATGCAGGCGGTCTGCTTTTGAAAACCGGACACAGATCAGCTCTTTTACATCTGCTTACAAATGCCAAAACAACTTTTTGTGATTTTACCGGACAGGCGTGATTGTTTTATATTCATGCACAAACCCCGTCATGCCATCTGTAAATAACAAAAAAGGCTGAATCTTAACGGATTCAACCTTTTTTGAAAACTTTACGGCACGTCACTGAATCGTTTTCTGTGCCGAATAGCTGATTTTTAGCGCATACGCATCGCGCAACGCCTGTTTGAGGTCGGTGACAATCCCCATTTTCGTTTCACGATCGGCCTTGATGGACACAGTCATATAGGGTTGGTCTTCTTCTTTCATACTGGACTTTTCCTGTCCGATATAGGTTCCGACTTCTGAAATTTCCGCGAATTTGTCGTTCAATTGAATACGCGATTCGCTACCCATTTTTGCAGCAAATTCCGCCGTTGGTTTACCCACATAGATGAATGTTACCAGCGATTTCTTCTCCAGCTTCTGCAGTTCGGTTGCCTGAGGTGCCCGAAACTGTATTTTCAGCGTGACTTCGCGCATGGTCGTTACCATCATGAAAAAGAACAAAGTCGCAAACACCAGGTCGGGCAAGGATGATGTATTTAATTCGGGCATTTCACGTCCGCCCGCTTTACTAAACTTTCCCATTACTTCTTGTCTCCATAATTTTTAGGTTCTGCTTCCGATATATGTTGCGGATAAATCGTCTGCACAGCCTTTTGATGTTCCTCATCCAATTCGTTAAATTTTTTATTCCATTTCATCATTGAAAGATCATCGCGCAATTCCCGATAGGCAGCCGCCAATTCGTTCTGTACTTCAAGATATTTCTGATAGGACGTTCCCCTGTCATTCTGAAGTGAGATTACGTGAGGCTTACAAATCATCGTTCGGCCATCAAAAAAAGGCACCACTTCTTCGATCTTTTCCGGTAAATGCTCATCGTCACGCGGATTGGCAATAAATTCCTTTGCCCTGTCTTTCAATTGACTGATGTCGATAAACTCGTCTCCGCAAAGGATCTGACCGTCCAGATTGACTAACAGCCGCAACATATTCCTCTTTTTGATATCTATGGGTTTGTCCAGGGTTTCCTTGTCGGGTGGCGGAGGCAAACGCCTGGCCAGTCCCTGATCTGTATTCATAGATGTAGTCAAGAGGAAGAATAGAAGCAGCATGAAAGCAATGTCGGCAGAGGAAGTTGCATTCACCCCGGGGACTTTTCTTTTTTTGCCCATTTTCTTTTCCGTATTTAAATCATTATCTTCTAAACACTTTCAGCACCGTTCCGCTTATCATTGCCAGCACACAGACCGCCAGCAAGATGAACATGCTATAAATCCACATATCCGATATTTTCAACCAGAACGAGGTATTAAACTGCGCCGAATCTTCATTAATTCCCGACAAAGCCGTTCCGTTTCCCATTGAGTAGGTAAGTCCCAGCAGTCCGGCAAACAGAATCAGCACCCCCAAGGAAGCCAGCGCCGATTTCGGCTTCGCTCTCACAGTGGATATGAATTGAAACAGTCCTAAAATTAGCATCGTGACGATGGTGATAGCGAATATGATATAACACCAATATAGCAACAAGTCGGTATTGACCGGCGCCTTTTGTTCCGCGTTGGGATCCACGACTCCTCCCGTATAGAAGAGCCCCAGCACAACGACACTGACCAGCGCCACTGCCCACAGCGTCCAGCTTGATATTCTTCTGATTTTTGTTACAGCCATGATACCGACTATTTTTGATATTTCACACTGTATTTGACTACAATATCAAGCAATGTAATCGACGCGTCTTCCATTTTGTTGAGAATGGCTTCCAGTTTGCTTAACAGATAATTGTAAAATACTTGCAGGATAAGCGCTACAATCAAGCCGCCCACCGTGGTAATCAAGGCCACTTTCATACCACCGGCTACGACGGTCGGGCTGATATCGCCTACACGTTCGATTTTGTCGAATGCCATCACCATACCGATCACCGTCCCCAGGAAGCCCAGTGACGGAGCCATCGCGATAAACAAGGTAATCCATGACAGGTTCTTTTCCAACAAACCGCCTTGCACACCGCCATACGAAATGACTGATTTCTCTACAATATCAATTCCCTGATCAATTCTCATCAAGCCTTGAACGGCAATGGATGCAATCGGGCCTCTGGTGTTGCGGGCAATTTCCTTAGCCGCTTCCACATCTCCCTTGTCAAGGGCTTCTTCAATCGCTTTCAGCATCTTACTCGGATTGGTATCTGCCAGATTCAAATAAATAATGCGTTCCAACGCGAATGCCAAACCTAAAATCAACGTAATGGCGATCATACTCATAAAGTCTGCACTACCTTCAATGAACTTGACTTTCAGAGCTTGATGAAAGCTTTCTTCAGCAGGTGCTGCGTCCTGCGCAAATGCTACCACAGAGGTTCCCAAGGCTAAAACAGCCAGGAATGTTTTTGTAAATAACTTTTTCATAGTTGTCCAATCGTTTAAAATTAATAATCTTCTTTCTTTATATTTTTTAGTTGTTAATAAATTCATTTGTTATATAGTTCATTTTTATTATCTTGCGGAGAAAGCGGGATTCGAACCCGCGATACGCTTTTGGCGTATACACGCTTTCCAGGCGTGCCTCTTCAACCACTCGAGCATCTCTCCTGTCCGCGTCTCCCTCCGGAAACGCCTGTAGATTACGAGAAAATACAATAAACAAACTTTTCAGGCTACAAATATCTCATTTTTACTTGAAATATATTGCCTTATAACCTGAAAAAATATACAATAACCTCGTTTTTTTTTCTCCCTAAAATTCATTGCATTGTATATCAAATATTTCAAATGTGTTTTTTTGGATGGTTTCAAGAACGTCATCCATACTTGTTTCAAATATCGAAGCGATTTTTCCGGCAATTTCCCACAAAAATGACGGTTCATTCCGTTTGCCGCGGTAAGGCGAAGGCGCCAGATAGGGCGCATCGGTTTCCAGGAGGAGCATTTCCAGCCCTGCCTGCCGGAGCACTTCGGGCAACGGCGATTTCTTGAACGTAACAATTCCATTCACACCAAGTTTAAACCCGGACAACTGCCGGATTTGCTCCAGTTCATCCATCGTACCGCCGAAACAGTGAAAAACACCACGTAAACCGTTCGTACCCACCCTGTAAATGCTGTCGAGCACTTCCGCGAAGGCGCTTCGTGTATGAATGGACACCGGCAATTGCAACGCCCGGCTCCATCGCAATTGTTCCTCGAACACGATTTTCTGCTCCCGCAAATGATGCTGATCCCAGTACAAATCAATTCCGATTTCTCCAATACCGCAATAGCGGCGTAACGGAAGGGCTTTTTCGATTTGGTTTAACCGAGAAACATACGACGCATCCACACTGGTTGGATGCAGCCCCATCATCGGAAAAGTAAAACCGGGTTCGGTATCACATAAATTAAACAGCGGCGCCTGTGTCGTAACGTCGACATTCGGCAGCAGAAGCGCTTCGACACCTGATGCCTTCGCTCTCCGGATGACTTCGTCGCGATCGGCATCAAACTCCTCCAGATAGATATGCGTATGCGTATCGATGATTTTCATATCTCCTTTGAATCTAAACTCCTGCATCTCTATGATTCTCTCATCATCAGTTGCCGGCTCACTTCACGTAACGTCGCCAGTCGTTCCGCCGGCAGGTGTAACAGTGAAAGATCGGACATGGCCAACCGGTAATACTGCTGTATTTTTTCCTGAATGAAGTCTTTAATCTTCAAATCGTCGTAAATGGCCGTGACGGCTGCGATTTTTTCTTTCGGTGTGAAGGCGTTTTTTCCTGTTGTCTGCTGATATTGCCGGATGACGGCGCGCTGTTGTTCCGATGCCCGCCTCATGGCATGAATCAGCAGAAACGTTTTTTTGTTGCACAGAATGTCGCCCCCGATGTTTTTTCCGAAAGTCAACGGATCTCCATATACATCCAATAAATCATCCTGCAACTGAAATGCCAGTCCAACGTGAATCCCGAACCGGTAAAGAGATTCAACGTCTTCTTTCGGCGCGCCTCCGATCAACGCCCCGGCTTTCAGGCAACAGGCAAGAAGAACGGCTGTTTTCAGACGGATCATTTCAATGTAATCATCTTCCGTTACTTCCTGCCGCGACTCAAATTCCATGTCGTATTGCTGGCCTTCGCATATTTCCAGGGCGGTTTGGGTGAACAGCGTCAGTGTATCCTTCAAAAAAGACGAATCCGTCTCGCCTATCAGCTGGTAGGCAAGAATCAGCATGGCATCGCCCGAAAGAATGGCTGTGTTCGGATTCCATTTTTCATGTACGGTCGGCTGATGACGCCGACGGATGGCTCCATCCATCAAGTCATCGTGCAATAACGTGAAATTATGAAACATTTCCATGCCTAATGCCGGTTTCAGCGCTTTGTCTACGCTTTCACTGTACAGATTGCACGCCATCAACATGAATGCCGGGCGAATCCGTTTTCCGCCTATGGAAAGCGTGTATTCAATCGGAATAAATAAACTTCGAGGCTGCGCTTCAAAGCGAAGCTCGCCGATAGCCGTTTCTACCATCCGCAGAATTTGTTCAAATGACAACATCATAAGATAAATGTATATCAATAAAAAAGGCCACTCACTCAGGAACGGCCTTTTCCAATGAAAAAATTAAGATTATCTCCGCTCAAAAATCACGGATTAATTTTGTAACCGGAAGAGAACCGGCAGATTGTACTTCACACGCACCGGTTTTCCTCTTTGCTTGCCCGGTTTCCATTTGGGCATCGCATTGATCACGCGAATAGCTTCCCTGTCCAACGAAGGATCCACTCCACGAAGCACTTCTACGTCTACAATACTGCCATCCTTGTTGATGGTAAAGGAACACGTAACGCGACCCTGTATCCCGTTTTCCTGTGCAACGACCGGATATTTGATGGCTTCTTTCAGATAGGTCAGCAATGCCACCTGTCCACCCGGAAATTCCGCCGGTTCTTCTACTATGACGAAAATATGATTTTCATCCTCTTCTTCTTCCTGCGCTTCTACCACCTGAGGAACGTAGGTTTCCGCCTGTGCAGCATTCGCATTGTCTTCTGTCGACATCAAATCGGCATTTTCCACATTCGCATCATCCTCCACGACGTTCAATACTTCGGCAACCACTTGTGCCGGCGGTGGTGGCGGCGGTGGCGGCGGTTCTTCTTCCTGTTTGGTGATTTCAATCTCATCCTCGGCAAGGATATCAGTGACCCCTTCACTCGTTTCCACCTTGAACTCTTTTGCCCCCCATTCGAAACCTACAAACAAGACGGCTAATCCGACGACCAAACCCATTAAAAGGCTTAGTCCCTTCCCTCTTTCCAAGTCAGCCTTGGGCGATTTCTTGATTTCCATAGTTCATTCATTTTAAATTTTTTCCGTAGCAAAGGTAGGGAATAATTTGACAGACGGTACAGTCAAATGGAGAAAAAGATGTGTCTTTCACTTTTTTTTGTGATAGACAAAAAAAAACGCAGGGCAACCACATCCAAATTTCTCTCGCAAACCCATTTCCCCAAAGTGAGGAGTAAACCGGAGGAACAGCGCTTTTTTAACATCGCTCCAGCGAATTATACCGCGTGCAGTATAATTTTCAACTTTCAATTCTTTATCATATTCCGTATATTCCGGAAACTTTGTAACTTTGAAGCATGAATTTTTGAACAGTAACCATAAATGGTCAGCAAGATGGAAAAAACGACGGAAACCGGTGAAGTGTATCTGAACCCGCGAACGGATTTCGGATTCAAGAAAATATTTTCGGACAGGGAGTTGCTCATCGACTTCCTGAACGGGATCATCGGCGGCAAGGCGCCGATCACCAGTGTGGAATATCTGCCGAATACCGT
>JAITAY010000184.1 GCA_031283915.1 Tannerella sp. | reverse complement strand
TCTTCTCCGCAAAAATACGGAGGATAGGCGCCCTGACCTGTAAAAATATGCTTTAACGCATTGTCGGCTGCCTTAATATCGTTTGGCGTAGCGCAATTTCCTGAAAAACTTCTTCGGGCGTTTTTGTCTATGGGATGTTTGCCCGAACCTCCGTTTCGAAAGTATGTAAGAAGTTTTTCCATTGCAATATCGGGGTTTTCGGCATTTGCCTTCACTTCTTCCAGTCCGGGAAAATCCTGATTCAGCCGTGACAGTAATTGCCGACGGTCGTCGCCGGCATCCTGACCTGCCCTTACGCCGGCCGGGGATAAAAAGAGATTGCACCCCGCCAGCAAGCATACAAACATGTAAACTGTTCTCATCATTTTAAAATATACTGATTTCTAATACCATTTCATTTATATTGTGTGCGGCATGAAGCCATCCGCCAATAACATCGGGGAACATCCCGGAAATTTCGGAGACGCAGTTCAAAATTTCGGAGACGCAGTTCAAAACTTCGGAGACGCAGTTTGAAACTTGGGAGACGCAGTTTAAAACTTGGGAGACGCAGTTTGAAACTTGGGAGACGCAGTTCAAAACTTGGGAGACGCAGTTGGAAACGGGAGGATGGGAATGACATCGTAGAGACGCACGGCCATGCGTCTCTACAAGGGTTCACCCACAGAGCAAGGCTACCGGCGAAACTCCGCCAATCAGGCTGTGTACGGTCTGTTTTCATCTCCATTGAATTAGGCAGGGAGTGGAAATAAACAAAATGTAGCAAAACCTCCAGCCATACCTCCGCAGGGCTTTAGCCCCATTCTTCCGACTGCCGTCAGTTTTAACTGACGGAGACGGGCAGGCAGAAGCGCCTGTTGCACGGTGTTTCTTTTCCATCCCTAAGCCGTCACTGCCATTCTGCCTTCACCCTCGCATCCATCCATACCGTGCGCTTGGAGAGGAAGATTTTTAATTCCTGCACTTCGTTTTCCCATTTTTGGAGAGCCGGTTTCTTCACGACGGTTTCCGCAAAGGTGTCACCCCAGCGCTCGTAATCGGCCAGCGCCGAGCGTCGAATCTGCTGCGCCGTTTCATTGATGAAGCGGTAGAGCTGCGGGAGGTCGGCTTTGACCTTTACCCAGTATTTTTCGACCACCTGGCGGAAATAGGGGTCTTCGAGTATTTCGCCGAGATACTCGTAGCCGGCTTCGTAGTCCGGACCCATCACACTGGTCACTTTCCAGTCGGGATAGGTATAGCCGAACGTGCAGTCCAGGTCCCAGACGGGGGAACGGCGGAGCACGCCATCCCTGCCGTTTTCGACGAAATAGTATCTATTCGGATCGCAGGAGGCGATAAACTGGCTTATGACATACCACTGGGCGAAGGATTCCACGTCAATATAATTCCGGTATCCGGTTGCGAGACTGAAATCGCGACGTTTGAGCGTGGCCTCAAACGCATTGACCAGGTTCATGAAATAGGCTGTATTTTCATCCGTCGCCGGATCGGGTTTCTTAAAAGTATACGGGTACCGGTAGGAAGTCGAGAAGACATGGAAAGGCTCCCGGTCATAGAAATTAACGTTAATTTCGCCAAGCCATCCGCCGTTCTCCACACGGATTCGATCCGGACTGACTTTCACATGTTCCCCAAAGAGATACTGTCCTGCATATTCGCCGTTGAGAAAGACGTCCACGTATTGCATCCGCGGCGTCCAGGGCATCCCCACCAGCCGGCTCAACTCGAAGCCGGCGGCCGTCCGCAACAGTGATTTGTCGGAATAATTGGCCAGCAACACCCAGTCTTCGTCCGGCGGCATACCGAACATGGCGGCTTCGTCGTCGAGTTTGATACGGTAAGGTTTTTTGGGGAAGAACGTCCAGGTTGAATTGCCGCGTCCCCGGATTCTCATGTTCATTTCGCAGTCATGCCCGTTCAGCGTATTCGTGACGGTAATGGTAGCGTTCACATAGGTTTCCGTCGAATTGACCGGTTGTTTACGGGTGTCGATATACACCATCGGCAGGCCGTTGAAGGCATACACCTTGACGGTATATTTTCGTGTTTTGCCTGTTGTGTCGCTCACGGTATAAACGACCGGCGAAGAAAAGTCCACGCGCGTGACGCCGCTTTGCTGTACCTGATCCTCGATCTGCACGGTTTTGCCCTCAAACGAGAATACGGGCGTCAATCGTTTGCCGGGCATCACGTAGGGCACCAGCACCTGGATCACGGAATCGTTGATTTCACAGGCGACATCCTCAAGCAGCGCGAGCGGATTGTCCGAAGCTTTGAAGGCAAACGACAGGATGCGCGGCTCGTAGCGATACTTCGGTATCCGGATAACGGTCGGCGGTTCACCGGCAAGCGTTATCTCTACATAACCGGCATGAGAAACGTCTACCTTACTGAAAAACGACTCACCGGAAGCTTGCACGCCGGTGGAAGTCCATGTGAGGCCGTTGTCAACAGAGATTTCCCATTCGAACGAATCCGGATGGATGCGCACCCGCGGCGTGATGCCCGCGACGTGGAGATATCCCCCTGCTCCATCCGAAATGCGTTCGCCGCCCAGCGTCCAGTACCATACGCCGTCTGTCTGTACTACGCTGATCTGCGGCGCAGCTTCTCCGGCGACGCCATGATGGATGACCACCGGCTCATGACGGGCAAAGGTCATCGTATAGCCCGAACCGTCGGGGAGCGGCGTCACCGACATCACATGGTCACTGGCCTGCAACACGCCGATCATCTCCTGTATGGCCGAGATATTGCCGTTCACCGTCTGTTGCCACGCTTCGAGTGCGGTCACACGTTCTTTCAGTGTCTCCACGTCGTCCGAGAGATCGCTACAGGCGCAAAAGACACCTGCCGCCAGAGACATACCGCATACCAAGCGAATCATCCGCCGCTCCAGCCTCGTCAAAATAGATACTTTATTCATCATTCGTAATTCGTGAAATAAATATGGTGTGGATTACAGGTAGTTAGTAGATCGCAGATCGTGGAATAGCGGCCGGCTGCTCCGTGACAGGACGACGCAATCCAATAAGGCCGTAACTTCTGTTTCTTTCCCCCCCATAACGCCACTTTCCTGCTAACCATACTAACTACTATCTGCCTTCTACTCACCGTCCGCTCTTGTAACGCAACAACGCCTCAATGTAATAGTAATCGGCATACGTGAGCGGCACGTCGACTTCCGATTTGTGGGGCATACTGCCTACGGAATGTTTCAGCAGAAAATTCCCGTTGGTGCCCTTTTCCGCAAAATAGGCGGGCGAAGAGAGCGTGCGAATCTGCGTCTCGGCCGTTTCCAGAAATGTTTTGGCGAGCGCTTCATCCACGTAACCGCTCAGTTCGATGAGCGCCGAGGCAATGATCGCGCCTGCGGAAGCGTCGCGTTGGGCATCGGGGATGTCGGGCGCGTTAAAGTCCCAGCAGGGTATTTTGTCGGCAGGCAGATTCGGATGGTTCAGGATGAAACGGGCAATGCGTTCAGCCTGTTCCAGGTATTTCGGATCCTGCGTTTCACGATACATCACCGTAAAACCATACAGCCCCCAGGCCTGTCCGCGTCCCCAGGCCGATTCGTCGCTGAAGCCCTGATGGGTGTTTTTCTTTTCCACCTGACCGGTGATGGTGTCATACGAAACGACATGAAAAGAAGCGCCGTCGGGATGGAAATGGTTCCGGATGGTGACGTCGGCATGAGACAGGCAGATGTCCCGGTAGTACGGGTTACCCGACTCGCGGGAAGCCCAAAACAGAAATTCCAGATTCATCATGTTGTCGACAATCACCGGGAATTGCCATTTTTCGTTGCTGTTCCATGACTGGATGCATCCGACGGTCGGATAGAAACGGCTTGCGAGCGACTCGGCGCCCGTAAGCAGGACCCTGCGCCAGGCCGTGTCACCGGTCAGGCGATAGCCGTTGCCGTAGCTGCAATAGAGCATGAATCCCAGATCGTGGGTGCCGCGGTTGAACTTTTCCTTTTCCAGCCGCTCCGTATAGTTTTTAGCGTATTCCAGCAGCACAGGGCTTGCGCTGTACTGGTAAAGATACCAGAGCGATCCGGGTACAAATCCGCTTACCCATCCGCCGGACGAGGTAGTCAGCAGTTTCCCGCCGGAGTCGATCGTTCGGGGGAGCTGGTCGGGCTGGTCGGCCAGCGATGCCGCCATGAGTTCATACTGCTGTACGGCCTTGTCCAGCCGGTCACTGATCAGGGCTTCCATAGTTTCCTGCTTCGGCCGGCAGGATACAGCCGTGACAGATGCCGCAATAACGATAAAAAGAGATACTTTGTTCATTGTTTTCAAAATCAAATTTTCCGGCAAAGTTAATTATTAATATGGTGTTATTATTACGGGCTGATGTGTATTTTATGCGTCCGGATGGTTAATAAACGTTCTATCCCGAGATTGCCTCCCGCGCTACCGACAGGCTGCCTCCAACGGGGCTTCACGGGACATTCGGAAAGAAAGTGCATCACCGCGCTCGTTACTTGGGAAAGTAAGATGGACACTGCCATTTGAAATGCACCCCATCGAGCGTGGCGGGAAAACAAGTAGAGACGTTGCGCACAACGTCTCTACCATGTCTGAAAGAGCAGGTTTACACCGGCCGCATAATCGAAAAGAACGTTACCATCCCGGATTCTGCGTCAATTCGGGATTGCGCTCGATTTCCACGCCCGGAACAGGCCAAAGCATGTCGCGCTCGCTGAACTTGTGGGTATAGAGAAATTCGCCGTAGATATTTATAGCATCCACGTCGCTGACGGCCGCACTGGCCACCGCCCATCCCCATCGGCGCAAATCACTGAAACGGTGTCCTTCGCCGGCAAGCTCCACGGCACGTTCCTTCCGGATGCGCTCGGCCATCTGCTCCCTGGTGCTCACGCTGAGCCAGGCGGCTCCCGAATTGAGGCCGGGCAGGTTGACCCTTGCCCTGACCTTGTTCAGTTCGGTCACGGCTTTGTCTAACTGTCCGTCTTCGTTGTAGGCTTCCGACAGCATCAGCAGGACGTCGGCATAGCGAATCAGCGGAAATTCAAAGGGGGTATGTGACCGGTTACTTATGGCGCCGTCCAGGTTGTACTCCGTCACGAACTTCCGCCAGAAATAGGTCACCCAGCCGTTGTCGTTTTGCATCGTACCGACCGGCTGGGCGGATCTACTGCCCTGTACATTGTGGTCAAGGGCAAAGAGCATGTCCTTCGGCGCATTGGCATCCCATCCCCTGTACCAGGAATAAGGCACGATGACCGTGGCCATCAGGCGCGGGTCGCGATTGGTATAGGCTCTCAGGATTTTCGCCGTATCGGCGTTCCGCAGGCCGGTCATCACGCCGGCGGTCAGTTCGACGCTCAGCAACGCCTTACGCTCGTCCGTAGTGGCCGCGTTGTATCCCGGAAACACATCGTCCCAGTTGAAGGGTTTCCCGTCGGGATACTCGTACATGTCCACCAGATTAGTAGCAGGCATGGTTTGGTTCCAGCAACTGCTGAAGGTACCGCGGGTGCCCATATAAAGGTTCAGCGGCATACCGTACTCCGTGCCCACGCCACTCTTGTTCTGGATGGCGAAAATCATTTCGCTACTTCTGGCGCCGTTGTAGAGTTTGAATATTCGCGCATAGTCCGTGTCCAGCGCGTATCCGTAGTTGTTGGAACGGTTGTTCACTACTTCCTCGAAGTCGGCAATGGCTTTTTTCCAGTCTTTGGCATACAGATAGACCTTCCCCCTCAGCGCATAGGCCGCTCCCTTTGTGGCACGTCCGTACTCCGCCTCGGGACGGGTGGCTGGAAGTTGTGCTATGGCCTCATTCAGGTCGTCGAGGACATGAGAGCGGATTTCGTCCGCACTGTTTCTCGGCTTCTTCATGTCGGCATATTCGGCGTTGACGTTGACGGTCTCGTCATAATAAGGCACGCCGCCGAAAATATCCAGCAGGGTGAAATAGTAGAGCGCCCGCAGGAACTTGGCTTCCGTCACGTATTCCGCCTTAGCTTCGTTGCTCAGGAAATCCAGCCCGGCGACCTGCCCGATGAAGCCATTGGCGCGCTGTACGCCTTCGTACATGGTTTGCCACTTGTTCGCTACATGTTCCGTGCGGTCGGTATAGGTTCCCAGCTGGAAGGCATGAAACCCTCCACCTGTGCTGTATCCGTAGCCAATATTTCCTATATCGTCGAAAAAGAACTGTTTGCCGTAGGCATTGTCGTCGCGCATCAACTGGTAGACGCCCATCAGCGCCTGCTTCACATGGTCTTCCGTTTTCCAGAAAAGGGCTTCGCCCAGACTGTCACCCGGATAGGTATCCAGGTCGTAGCATCCGCTCAGCGAAAAGCCGGCGGCTATCATGAATAAATATACAATCATCTTTTTCATATCGAACAAAGTTTAAAAAGTTAAATTAATACCAAAGGTCGTCGTTCGGATGGTAGGATACCTTGTCCCGTTCACTTCCGGGTCCAATCCCTGATAGTTGGTAAATGTCAGCGCGTTGTCGATGCTGGCATAGATGCGGAGCGTTTCCAACAGGATCTGCTGCGAGAGGCGTCGCGGCAGGGTGTATCCCAGCTGGAGATTTTTCACTCTCATGTAAGACTTGTCGTGCAGCCAGAAATCGCTTGCCACACTGTTGCGACCGTCGCTGTTTAGCAGTCGCGGATAGGTAGCGTCGGTGCGCCCTTCATACCAGCGGCCGTCGGCGATGGCACTGTTGATCTGGCGGCCCCGTGCCACCAGCGGTGTGAAGGCGGCACCATCCGCGCCATCCCAATAGACCTTCAGTCCGCCGATGCCCTGAAGCAGGCAGGAGAAGTCAATGCCTTTCCAGTTGAGGCCGAAATTGACGCCGTAGGTAGTGGTCGGATTGGTGCCGTTGCCGATTTTGACACGGTCGGCATCGGTAATTTTTCCGTCCGGAATACCGTCGGGCAGGCCGTCGTCGCCTACACCGCTCACATCCTTGTACAGGAAATCGCCTTTTTCGGGTCTCCTGTAGGAAGCAAAGGCGTCGGGATTTTTGTCTACCATAGCCTGTACAATCGCAAGGTCTTCGTCTGTCTGAATCAGCCGGTCTACCAGCAGCACATACTGGATGTTGATCGGTTCGCCTTCCAGAATCATGTTGGTGCCATTGATGGAAGATTCCTTACCCTTGAACTTGGTCACCCTGTTTTTGATGTAACTGAAATTGCCCCCGATAAAATAACCGACATCACCGATTTTGTCGTTCCACGTCAGGTTCAGTTCCCCGCCGGCGTTGCGCACTTCGGCGGCGTTCTTCCGGGGAATGGAAGCGTTGCCATGCACCAGCGGTGCCGGCAGGTTGATAAGGATGCCTTTAGTATCTTTCACAAACAGGTCAATGCTGCCGTTCAGCCGCGATTTCAACATCCCGAAATCAATACCGAGGTTGCTCACGTAGGTGGTTTCCCAGGTGAGGAGCGCGTTCGAGAGGGCGGTCTGTGCAAATCCAACCTGTACGGCATTGTTGAGCACATAGTTTTGAGCCGTGTAGAAGCGCTGCCAGGAATAGTTACCGTCATTATCCTGATTGTCGCCCAGCGTATTGTTGCCTAAGCTGCCATAGGACAGGCGCAGTTTCAGGTTGTCCATCCAAGCCACGTCCTTCAGGAACTCCTCTTCGCTGAGACGCCATCCGGCAGAGAACGAAGGGAAAAATCCGCTTCGCGTGCTGCCCGGAGCAAAGCGCGAAGACCTGTCCGTCCGGAGATTGGCTTCCAGCAGATACTTCTCTTCCCAGTTGAGCGCCAGGCGGCCGAAGTAGGAGTGCATTGCCCAGTTGGTATAGTTACCGGTAGCGCTGGCGTCGGCCGTGGCCGCATTCAGTTCGGTCAGCTCCGGCGCCGTCAAGTCAAATTTGCTGGCCGTAACCCAGTTGTAGCGATAGGTTTCCTGGCTGGCGCCCAGCATGGCCTGAATATTCAGCCGGCTGACGTTCGTCTCGTAGCGGACAATGCCGTCCATCTGGTGCCGTACCCATTTCTCATCCCCGTTGGTCACCGAGGTACGCTCCGTTCCCGACCTCTGAAGAGTGTTATCGTAAAAATTCCACAGGTCGATGAATACGGGCTGACTGTAACGGTAGGTATTGGCAAAGTCGTAGGTGAAAGAGCCTTCGATGCTCAGCCCTTTCAGTGGCCTTAACTGCCCGAAAAAACGGGATACCAGCTTGTTGGTGGTCTTGTCACCCTTTAGGCCGTTCAATGCCCTCAAAATATTGTTGGCACCCGCCTGCATGTCGTCTTCCGGATTGTTCACCCCGCCATATCTTCCGTCGGGCGCTCTGAAGCACATGCCGGGGCTGGTGTTCATCAGATAGATAAAACCTGTATCCGCATTGTCCTGTCCCGGTTCGGTCTTCCCCCTGTATCCGTAAGCATTGACGCCGATTGTGAACCAGGGCTTCACGCGGGCGTCCAGATTGACGCGGGCGCTGATACGGTCATAAGTGGAATTTTCCATAATTCCCTGATTCTGTAGAAAATTACCCGAGACGAAATACCGGATTTTGTCCGTTCCGTCGCTCACCGACAGCGTGTGGTTCTGCAGCCATCCCCGCTGGAACGCTATGTCTTGCCAGTCGGTGTTGGGATATTTCACCGGGTCGCTGTCGCCCGCATTGCGCCATTCGTCGATTTTGACCTGGCTGAACGGCTGCGCCTGCCCGCTGTTGCGCATCCCTTCGTTGACCAGCTCCATGTAATCGGCATAATTGGAAACGATGTCCATCTTGTTGGCGGCATTCTGCGCAGCCAGATAACCGTTGTACGTCACTTTGGCCGATCCTTCCCTGCCCTTGCGGGTAGTGACCAGGATGACGCCGTTGGCGGCGCGCGACCCGTAGATGGACGACGACGCGGCGTCTTTGAGGACGGAAATGCTTTCCACATCCTGCGGGTTCACGTCGTTCATGTTGCCCACTGCACCGTCAATCACGATCAGCGGATCGGAATTGTTCAGCGTACCCTGTCCGCGTACGCGGATGGTTGCGCCGTCATATCCCGGACGCCCGCCGCTCTGGTTGACGAAAACGCCGGCTGCCTGACCGGCCAGTCCCGCCGATAGCGAGGTGATCGGACGGCTGTCCGTGATCTTGCCTACATCTATCGACGAAACGGCGCCGGTCATGTTCACCTTCTTCTGCGTGCCGTAGCCCACAACTACCACTTCCTCCAATGCCCGCGTGTCTTCCACCAGCGTGACATTCAGCACACTTTGATTACCTGTAGCGATTTCCTGCGTGACGTACCCGACATAGGAAATCTGCAAAACAGCCTTCTCCGAAACCGTTAAGGAAAATTTTCCGTCCAGGTCCGTGATGATACCGTTCGTGGTACCTTTCTCCACTACATTTGCACCGATGATTGTTTCGCCACCGGCATCAATCACCGTACCACTCACCCGTTTCTGCGCAAAGGCAGCGAGTGAACCACTGAGGACACACAGCATCACACACGCGATCTTTCGCCATGTACCCCATCTGCTTAAAATGAATTTTCTTTTCATTGGTCACTAATTAAATTAAACATCTATATAATATGTAAGATTAGTTTTCTTCCTGTTGTTTCCTGAAAATTTTCATATTCTGCCGATATTCCGTCCCTGCCGTCCTGCAAGTCCCTACCGTCCCACAAGTCCCTGCCGTCCCACAAGTCCCTGGTTTCCTCTGTTTTTTATTTCCCGATTCCCGAAGTTGCAAGGTAAGTGCAGCCAGAGTTACCACTCTGGCCACACTTACCTTATAACTCTGGTCATACTTACCTTGTAACTCTGGTCGTGCAGAGTAACCGTGAAAGAACTTTACGAATGTTTTCCCGTTTACGTTTTCAGTGGCGATTTCCCTCGATTCCGGACGGCGGAAGAGGTCGTCTTCATGCCATGTGCCGGATATGTCCGGCAGCAGATAACAGTTGTTTATAAGGTCTTCGGTCAGCCCGTTCAGGTGAGCAATGGCTTTAACTGAAGTCATGGGTTCTTTATTTTTAAAAGCTATATACCGGGTACTGAATATATCGAATCTCCGCAACACCGGTAACGGAAAGACACGACATCGCACCCGCCGCGCCACGGTTAAAAAGTTCCTCATGCGCTCCGACGCCGCACGGGGATATGACAACAGACCGCTTTTCCTCTTCAAGCTGCGCTGAAAGGGGAAAATCTGTACTGTGGTTTGGTTGTATGTATAATTTATTTTGTGTAGCTTTCGCGTGTGTATGTATATAATGTATAGTATATACGCGAGGCTGTCTCTCTCTCTCTCTCTCTCTCTCTCTCTCTCTCTCTCTGCAAATATCGTGCCACCGCCCGCCTAAAAGGCAGGTTGAATTGCTTTTACTTGCAGAAAAAACAAAAACAGAAAGTGTATCCATTCTTTTATATTGATTACTATGGTCGCAAAAGTACATTTCTTATTTTAGATACACAAATATTATCCACGTTTTTTTTTCGGCATCCTCATTTCTTTACCGGTGAGGAAGGGAACGGCTGAATGAGAGTAACAGAGTACCGGTTTGCACTACCCTACCCTTTTACTTTTAGGGTTAAATCTTTTTTTGAGGTGCTATGAAATTTTATTGAGTACTTTTGTGCTTTACAAAACTGAGAAAAGAAATGGGACGCAAGAAATTAGAACGCCCGTCGATAGAGGGTTTATTTTCGACAATAAGCAGTATGCTTGTACCTGCGCATGTTTTGGAGCATTTCGATATATGGGATGCCCACGAATATAGCGAGCGTTGGGTAATAGAAATGCGGGAAAAGGAAGGCCGGATTCCGTCGGAGCTGTCGAGTTACAGCGATGCAGTATTTGACGGCTATACAAACCCGGTTGAGACATTGAGTCACAGTTTTGTATGCAAGCCGATCTGGCTTAAACTGTACCGTCGGCGCTACAAGCGAGCCAGTACGGATAAGCATTACAGCAATGAGTACGATGTGTCGCTCAAAGGTGTAAGGATGGTTCCCGAGTTGGGATTTTTTTTAAA
>JAITAY010000165.1 GCA_031283915.1 Tannerella sp. | reverse complement strand
GATGGAAAGCAGTGTGGATGCGAAAAGGGAGAAGAGAGACGCAGTAGATGCCTTAAGCGATTGGAATAGAGGAAATTACCCCCCCCCCATATTTGTTAAATTTTGTTTGGGAAGGCGGGAAGAGGTTCGCTGTCGAACCAAATAGAGCCGTTGGTTGAATGAGTCATTCACGTTCATGTTCACCGTACAATTAATTTCGCGGCAAAGATAAAGAAATTCCGTCAAATAAGGATGAATGCCAAAAATAATGATGAAGGATGAAGGATGAAAATGAATATGGGTGTCTCCGTGGTTTTGTGTCAATGATTTGTGGAAATTTCAGTTCGGCAGTTCGGCAAATGAGACCGTTTCCCACAGCGCTGTCTCATTTACTTGTGTCCGTTCCATGTCCTTCGGGCGGAAGCGAAGCGATCGCGGCAAAGGGTATTTCGTCGAAGATCTTTTCGGCTACGCCGCTGTTTTGCTGCACGTAGTCGCCGGCAATCCGGCCTGCGTCCCGGCAGGATTCCGGATGCGTTTGCCATTCGTTGATCCGGGCGGCTAAACCGGTTTCGTCCGTCACGCAAAAGCTTCCTCCGACTGCAATCAACTCTTTCGCTTCGCGGAATTTCCGGTAATTGGGGCCGAAGACGACCGGAATACCGTACACGGCAGCTTCCAGCGTATTGTGAATGCCTTTCCCGAAGCCTCCGCCGATATAGGCAACCTGACCGTAGCGGTAGATGGACGAGAGCAGACCGAAACTGTCAATGATCAGGCAGTCCTTGTCCGCAATGGCCTGGTCGTTCGTTTCCGAAAGACGGATGGAGGGGCGGGTGAGTTTGGATTCGATGTCCATCAGGTGGGTACGGTGAATCTCGTGAGGAGCGATGATGAGTTTAATCTCCGGATGCGCATTGAAGTAAGGCAGGAGCAGATCCTCGTCCTGCGGCCAGGTGCTGCCGGCCACCAGTACGGGCCGACCGTCGCCGGCGAACAGCTTGATCGCCGGCAGCCAACGTGCCTGACGCTGTACGGCCAGCACGCGGTCGAAGCGCGTATCGCCGCAGACGCTTACGTTCGTCACGCCATATTCGGCCAGCAGACGCTCCGAATCCTTGTTCTGTACAAACAGGCGATCGAAACAGAAGAGCGCTTGCAGATACCATTTGCCGTAGTTTTTGAAGAAGAGCTGTTCGGGGCGGAAGATGGCGGAAATCAGGTAGGTCGGGATGCGGCGACGTTTCAGTTCGGAGAGGTAGTTCAGCCAGAACTCGTATTTGATGAAAACGGCCATGGCCGGCTGTGCCAGGTTGAGGAACTTCTTCACCTTGTAGGGTGTGTCGAAGGGCAGATAGCAGATGACGTCCGCGCCGTCGTAGTTCTTGCGTACCTCGTATCCGGAGGGCGAAAAAAACGTCAGCAGGATTTTATATTCCGGACAGCGTGTCTTCAGCAGTTCCATCACCGGCCGCCCCTGCTCGAACTCGCCCAGCGAAGCGGCATGAAACCAGACGTAGCGTGCGTTGCGGTCTATCTTTTCGCGCAGGATGCCGTTCGTGTGCCACTGTCCCAGTCGCGTCAGTCGCGCCTTGCGCATGAAAAGGGAGGCCGCCTCCGTCGAGAAGGCGTACATGTGCAGCGCAAAAGTATACAGGATGTTCATGTCTTATTTCAAAACTTCGATTGCCCGCCGGATGCGCCGGATGGATTCTTCTTTTCCGAGGGCTTCGGTGATGTGGAAAATCTGCGGCCCGATGCCTTCGCCTACCAGCGCCAGCCGGACGGCGTTCATGATGTTGCCCAGATGATACCCCTTCCGGGCAATCCAGGCTTTCACTTCTTCTTCCGTTCCTTCCACGTCAAAGGGTTCGCGTTCGCGCAGCACGTCGACCAGTTCCGACAACTGCGCCGCACTGTCTTCCTTCCAGCGTTTGGCGCGCGTCTTCCCGTCGTATTGCTCCGGCGCGACAAAGAAATAGTACGTCTGCGCCCACAGGTCGGACACGAAACCGACGCGCTCTTTCATCATCCCGACAATCTTCTCTACGTAAGCCGGATCAGCCGCCGTCACCCCGTGACGTTCCAGCACAGGCATGAACATGGCCGCGAGGTCGCGGTTGTCGCGTTTCCGGATATACTGATGGTTGAACCACTTGCCTTTTTCATAGTCAAATTTCGCACCGCTTCTGCTGCACTTGCCCAGGTCGAAGCTGTCGATCAGTTCCTGCATGGTCATCACTTCCCGGTCGTCGCCCGGATTCCAGCCCAGCAACGCCAGGAAGTTCACAACGGCCTCGGGCAGGTAGCCGCTTTCGCGGTAGCCGGACGATACTTCGCCGCTCCTGGGGTTGCGCCATTCCAGCGGGAAGACGGGGAATCCCAGCCGGTCGCCGTCGCGCTTGCTCAGCTTGCCGCCGCCGTCGGGCTTCAACAGTAACGGCAGGTGCGCGAAAGCCGGCATGCTGTCTGCCCAGCCCAGGTAACGGTACAGCAGTACGTGCAGCGGCGCGCTCGACAGCCATTCCTCGCCGCGGATGACGTGCGTGATTTTCATCAGCCGGTCGTCCACGATATTGGCTAAATGGTAGGTTGGCAGCCCGTCGCTCGACTTGAACAGCACCTTGTCGTCCAGGATCGAGGAGTTGATGACAACTTCGCCGCGAATCAGGTCGTTCACACGGATGTCTTCGCCGGGTTCGACCCGGATGCGCACAACGCAGGGGTGTCCGGCCTCCCTCAACGCACGGGCCTCGCCGGGCGGCAGGGTGAGCGAATTGCGCATCTGTCCGCGTGTGGAAGCGTCATACTGGAAGTTGGGTAGTTCGTTGCGTCTGGCCTCCAGTTCCGCCGGCGTGTCAAAGGCGAGGTATGCCAGGCCGGCCTCCAGCAGTTGATCCACGTATTTTCTGTAAATGTCTTTCCGTTCGCTCTGTCGGTAGGGGCCGTAGGCGCCGCCGTAACCGACGCCTTCGTCAAAGGGTATCCCCAACCACCGGAAGGAAGCTATGATATATGCTTCGGCGCCGGGCACGAACCGTTGCGAATCCGTGTCTTCTATCCGGAGAATCACCTCGCCGCCCTGCTGTTTGGCAAACAGGTAATTGTACAGCGCCGTGCGGACACCGCCGATATGCAGCGGACCGGTAGGACTGGGAGCAAAACGCACTCTAACCATAATATATAATAATCTTGAAATTTAGCTGTTCTACTGTTCAATGATTCAAAAAATTGCTTGAATCCGGCGCAAAAGTACTATTTTTTTCCCCTTCTATGCTTTTTTTTGCGTACATTTCGCCCTGAAAAAAACAAGAGAAGAAAAGAAACCTGATTATTAACCGATACATATCTGTTTTATATGAAATCGAAGCAATCAACCATTCAGGCCATTGTCTGTTTCAGTATGACGGCGCTACTGATAGCTTATTTTTTTCCGCGCGAAGTGAAATTCCGCTATCAGTTTTACGAAGGAAAACCCTGGCGATATGATCTGCTCACGGCGCCCGGCGATTTCCCCATCTACAAAACCGACGAGGAAATCAAAGCGGAAAAAGACAGTATCCGGCGCCGTTCCATACCGTATTACCGCATGAATCCGGACGAGAAGACGGAACAGATTGAAAAACTGCGTGCCAACCATTCCGGTTCGATCAAAGGACGTACCAAAGATGCGCTTTACCTGAGATATATTGAAAATCAATTGAACCACCTGTATGAAAATGGTATTTTGCCGGTTCAGCAGCATGAAAAGCTGAAAAAGGAAAATGTCAGGCAGGTGCATGTGTTGAAAAACAATGTGGCCGGATTGCGGAGTACAGCCGATTTCCTTACGGCCAAATCGGCCTGTGACCGGATCTTGAGTGATCTGCCCCCATCGCTGGACGCTACCGTCCTGGCTTCCTTTCACGTCGGCGACTACCTGGCCGAAAACCTGACCGAAGACGGGGAAATGTCCGGGAGAATACTGAATGAGCAACTGAAGAATGTCTCTCTTTCGAACGGGATGGTGCAGGCCGGCGAGCGGATTGTGGATCGCGGGGAAGTGATTGATCACCGGACGTACAACATGCTCCGCTCGCTCAAAATTGTTCACGAATCCAAATCTGCCGCCAATCGCTGGCTGGTATGGATCGGCCAACTCGTGCTGGTCTTCGGTATCCTTTTATGCGGCGGACTGTATATGGCGACTTTCTGTCCGGAAATCTTCTTCCGCCGGGGCAACCTGCTTCTCACACTGCTGTGTATGCTCGCGTGCTGCCTCCTGTCCGAAATCTTCGTCAGGCATGACCTGCTCGACCTGTATATCCTGCCTTTTGCGATTGTGCCCATTGTGGTGCGGACGTTTTTCAATTCGCACACGGCTTTGTTCACGCACTTGATCACGGTCTTGCTGTGTTCGTTGCTGGCGCCGTTCCCGCACGAGTTCCTGCTCCTGCAGATACTGGCCGGGGTGGTGGTTATTTTCAGCCTGAAGGAATTGACGCAGCGTTCGCAACTGGTGCGGTGTTCGATCTATATATTTGTGACTTACGCCCTGGGATACCTCAGTCTGTCACTCTATCAGGAGGGCGACCTGGGCAAAATCCGGTGGACGATGTTTCTGTTCTTTGGCATCAACCTGGTTCTGTTGCTGTTCTCGTATACCTTGATTTACATTGTTGAAAAGCTGTTCGGATATACATCGCCCATCACGCTGATCGAACTGTCGAACATCAACACGCCGGTGCTCAAAAAACTTTCGGAGACATGCCCGGGTACGTTTCAACATTCCCTGCAGGTCTCGATCCTGGCCTCCGCCGCCGGCTCGGAAATCGGCGCCGACACGCAGCTGATCCGTACCGGCGCCCTGTATCACGACATCGGGAAGATGATTCACCCGGCTCTTTTCACCGAAAACCAGAAAGGCAGCGTCAACCCGCATCAGGACATGCCTTTTGAAAAAAGCGCCCAACTGATCATCCATCATGTGACGGAAGGCGTCAAGATCGCCGAAAAGGCGTCGCTGCCCAAGGCGGTCATCGACTTTATCCGTACGCACCATGGCACGGGAAAAACGAGATATTTCTACAATTCCTTCCGGAATGCTTTTCCGGATACGCCGGTAGATGAAAAGCTGTTTACCTATCCCGGCCCGAATCCTTTCTCGAAGGAGACGGCGATCCTGATGATGGCCGATTCGGTGGAAGCGGCCTCGCGTAGCCTGAACGAATACACGGAGGAGAAGCTCCGGGCGCTGGTCGACAAACTCATCGACGTCCAACTGGCAGACGGTTTGCTGAAAAATGCGCCGCTGACTTTCCGCGAGATTGAGGTGGTCAAGAACACCTTTGTGGAGAAACTGAAAACAATGTATCATACACGCATCAGTTATCCCGATTTGGTGGTAGCCAAATCATGAGCCTCTGTGTTCCGGGCGAGAGCAGAGAATGACACAAAACCACGGGGTACACAGAGATTTTTTCCTCTGTGTGCTTCGTGCCTCCGTAGTTTATAAATACTTCAATAATACCTCTGCGGACACATATAAAATGCGTATTTTTACACCCGTTTTTAATGTACATTTCTAAATAAAGTAACTTGTAATGAAAAAGAGTTCAATTTGTTTGGCTATACTTGGTTTAAGTATGCCGTTGTTTATGGGTGGATGCGGTCAGTCCCGGAGTGAAGAAGAGGGGCTTTCCCCGTTTGGGATTCTCGTACACCTGGAAGGTGGAGGGAAAAACAATACAATGATTGACCACCTGGATATGGTGGCGGAGATGGGTGCGCGCTGGAATCGCACCGACTTTTCGTGGAGTAACATCGAACCCTCGCAGGGCGAATGGAATTTCGAGACGCACGACCGGATTGTCGACCGGCTGGTCGAACAGCAGATCCGGCCGCTGGCCATCCTCCTGTATGACGTGCCCTGGGCGCATCCGGCGCATAAACATCTGGATGCGTGGCTGACGTATGTGGAAAAAACCGTCACGCGCTACAAAGACCGGGTGCGGCACTGGGAAGTATGGAATGAACCGAACCTGATGCAGTTCTGGGAAAATCCGGATGGCGCCGACTACGCGACACTGCTGAAGGCGACGTACAGGAAAATCAAGGAAATCGACCCGGGATTGACCGTCCTTTACGCCGGTACCTCCGGGATACCGCTGGACTTTATCGAAAAGTCTTTCAAGGCCGGCGCTGTCGATTGTTTCGACCGGATGGCCTTTCATCCTTACCGCGGCGAATTTAATACGATGGAACGGGTGGCCGGTTATAGCCGGGAGATTCGCGCTTTGCAGCAACTGCTGGAGAAATACAACGTCGGCGACAAAAAACTCTGGATTACCGAAATGGGACTGTCTTCCTGGCAGACCGTCAGCCCTTCGAACATCGAAAGGTTCCAGGAAATGAAAAAAAAGCAAGACCCGGACAAAGTCTGGAAACTTGCTCTGTTCTACGATGACAACAATCCGGCGGGAAACACGCTGACAGCCGATGAAATCCTTGCGCTTTTCGAAAACCGGGACGATTTTTCAATCGAGAACTTGGGCTATCCGGATTTGGCCACGCTCGACGTAAGCGCGTATGACGCCATCCTTTGCCCGCAGATGGAGAATTATCCGGTGATGATCTTTGACAAAGGCATCAGTCCGTCGATCGGTTATCTTTATTTTCGCGGCCGGCTGTATTTCTATGGCGACCCTGTCACGGAAGAAAACCAGGCCACCTTCCTGTCACAAGCTATTCTATTGTCGGTGCGGTTTGGGGTTGAGCGGTTCATCTGGTATGAGTTCCATTCTTCGGAACGCAATCCGTTTGAACGGGAATATTTCTTTTCGCTGGTACACCATCCGAACCTGGAGCCAAAACCGGCTTATTATGCCTACCGAACGCTGGCAAGCGTCTTCCCCGAAGGCTCGCGTATAGACACATCCGTCGAATGGAACCGGACGGATTTCTGTGTCGTCGGCTGGATACACCCCGACGGTACGCACGCCTGGGCTGTCTGGACTCCTTCCGGAACAAAACAGGTATCCTTGAAAATGGGCAGGGGATTCCAAAAAGCGCTTGATTACACAGGCAAAGCGCTGCCGGTCACGGCTGACTCTCAAACGCTGGAAATTACACCCGGTATCACCTATCTGGTCGGTCCCCAAACGCTGGACATAAACTGATTTGCCCGCCTCCGGGCACGTCCTGTCGATACAGCGTGCAAAGGATTACAAAAAACCGGTTGAAAGTCCGCAGATTTTCAACCGGTTTTTCGTCGCAGGCAATCATCTTTCATTCATAAATCTCCCCCGTTCAACGTCAAATAAAGAAACCTGCTTTTCTGCTACGGCTTGCACCATAACTACCTTTCACTTGCAGGTATGGCGCCTGTATACAAGTCCGGTCGGGACTTTAATACGTTCTATTTTATGTATTTCCATCTCCTCATAAAACTTTTGTCGGTTTATTTTTCTATTTCGATAAAAATCACGCGAATTAAGTATTAAATTTAAAAGTCAGCCAGATAAAAGCGATGTTGATACGTCTAAAGATGAAGGTCAACAGGCCTTTGGGAGGCTTGACTTTGCTCCAGCTCGATGCCTTCTGGAGCGTGTCCTGGGGGTGGCAATGTTAAAAAAGTGTATTTCCGAAGAAAAAAATCAAGAAACTGCTTGAATATATGAAACGGGATATGTATTTTTGCAGTCGAGTCATAATTTTGAGTAACAAAACATGAACGAATAAACAAATATAAAAACAAGAGATGATGAAAACTTTTTCGCTTTTTGCTACAAATAAATGCTGTTCAACCGAAACCTTGAGACTTTTGAACGATTTTAATATTAAATTTGAATAGAGATGTTTTATACAAGAATCAATAAAATAAAAGTTTTCGACAATCGCG
>JAITAY010000129.1 GCA_031283915.1 Tannerella sp. | reverse complement strand
GACGTGACATTAAGCGCCTGATAAAACATAGGCTCTGTAGTGCGTTTCGGGTGTGACGGGACAAAGCGAAAAGTATCCTGACTTGATTTTCCTGTCTTCCAATAGCAAAGGATATGTTTTTTCCATCTGGAGATGCGAAGCATAGGCCGTTCCCCGGGAAGATTCGCAGACAACGACAAACCGTCCCTCTGCCGACGGATGCATCCACCGGCGACTCAATTGCAAGGCTACCATTCCCATCGTATAGCGTAAATTCAATTCGATCAGCGGGTGAATCGCAAACGCGCCGTTCCGGCGATAGATCAGCATGTCAACACCCAGGCAACCCCGGTAGATGGCACCCAGTGTTTCCGTCAGGACAGCGGTAACGGCATGACGCAGGTCTTGCAATGATTTTTCCGAAATACAGGCCCGTAATTTGTTCCACAACGATGCTTCACTGCCCAGCAGACAACTGCTGAAAGAACCCTTCGGCAACGTCTCGAAGATCGACAATCCCCTGTATGCGACCTGTCCGTTTCCATCGGATTCAAACTCCATGGCAAAATCACAGACTTTATCCAATGCCGGTTCAATACTGACCTGCCCCTGTTTTTTCAAAGCGCCGGCCATCCAGCGAAGCGTCGGCGTTTCCAGGCGGTCAGTCCAAATCCAGTGCAATCCCCGTCCGGAACAGGAATACGGCATTTTCAGGAGGTAGGGGGGCGGGTAAACGGACATAAACTGCTGGACTTCTTCCGGCGTTGTACAAAAACAGGGCACTACAATGGGCGACGTTTCCGGTAACCGCGCCTGTACTTTCTGCAAACATTCGGCGGCCGTCTGCCTGCTTGTCAAACGAGTAAAGGCTTCCTCCCACGGAGGAACGACAAGCGTTACGCCCCGCTCGCGAAGCGACTCAAAAAAACGGATGCTTTGCGGTGAAAGTCCCCACGGCACAGCTTCGAGCGGTTTTGCTTCCGTTGTACAACGACCGGCTTCCGCCTGTGACAGCGGAAAGACGGGAGGGCATA
Organism: Tannerella sp.; assembly: GCA_031283915.1. Classification (GTDB taxonomy): domain Bacteria; phylum Bacteroidota; class Bacteroidia; order Bacteroidales; family Tannerellaceae; genus Tannerella. The sequence continues at coordinate 3,876 of JAITAY010000129.1, read as the reverse complement.
ATACCGGAGGTACGAAAGACAGAAAACGCAACGCTTCCGCCGCGTCGTCCACCCACACATAATCGCCCGCCGCGCCATACCACAATGGCAGAAGCCCCATGTCTTCCATCATCTTACGCACCGGCGCCGCAGGGGTGTAATGAGCCTTCCCCGAGCAGACGGACATTTCGTGTCCCGGATTGAAATAATGCAGCTTGCTATTCGAGATTTTCATCGATTGCATCAATCTTCTTCACGATCAATGCTATTTCCTCTTTTAGCTGTTCGATCTTGCGATCCATCTCTTTCCGCAGGGTGTTGCCTCCCTTGGAAGAGACATTGAAGAACCCGACATTGTTTTCATAGGTCTGCAACTCACTTTTCATGCGTTCGTACGTTCGCATCAGCCTGTCGCGTTCGTTGTGCATCTTTCCCTTGTCGTGCCCGTTTTCGGCAAAAGCCGTAGTATACTGCTGCTGCCGGCGGTCGGAATGAGCGATGTCCAACCGTTCGTACTGCTTGTCTACGGCCGTCCGGAAAGCTTTGTAGATACTGTCTTTTTCCTTGAAAGGCACATGTCCGACCGTGTTCCATTCGGCGATCAGCAGTTTCAGCTTGCTTTCCACTTCTTCAGCCGGCAATTCCCGATCCAGTTCGTTGATTTTTTTAATCAACAATTGTTTGGTGGCGAGGTTGGTCGATTCTTCCGTCTTGTGTGAGTAGAACAGTTTGTTCTTTTGTTCAAAGAAATAATCACATGCCCCAATGAATTGCTTCCAGAGAATGTCGGAATGTTTACGCGCGACAGGGCCAATCTTTTTCCATTCGTTTTGGAGGTCGATGATGGCTTTAGTCGCTTCTTTCCAGTCCGTACGGTGTTTCAGTTCTTCCACTTTGACGACCAGTTCCTGTTTGAGCTGAAAGTTTTTCTCAAAGTCCTTCTTGACAGTTTTGTAAAATGCGCTCTTGCTCTCGAAATAACGGTCACACGCCTTCCGGAAGCGTTCGAATACTTTGCTGCTCTGTTTTCTGGCGGTATAACCGAGGGTACGCCATCTTTTTTGCAACTCAACCACTTCCCGGGTTTTCTTTTCCCAATCCCTGAATGTCTTCAATGATTCGCAGTCTATGCTCTCAATGGTTTCACAAATGGCCGTTTTCTCACTCAGGTTTTTTTCTTCATGGGCTTTCAACATTTCGAAATGCGCATGATGATTCCTGTTAATCACAGCCGAAGCATCCTTGAAACGCGCCCACAAGGATTCGCGAAGGTCTCGTGCCACCGGCCCGAGCTCACGCCACTGCTGGAACAGCTTTTGCGACTGGTGGTAGGCAGAAATGGTATCCGGTTCGTTCGCCAGTTTTTCGGCAGCTTCGCAAAGCGCGGTCTTCAACTCCAGATTTTTCTTGAAATCATAGTCACGGAACTGGTTATTGATCTTGATCAGGTCATAAAACCGTTCGCTCTGGGCTTGATAGTTCCGCCATAATTCCCGCGCCTGTCCCTGAGGGACGGGATCAAGTTTTTTCCACTTGTACTGGATTTCCTTAAATTCATTGTATTGCTTGTGGAAATCGTCCTGACTTTCGACCAGCGCCTGCAGGCGGTCAATCAGTTGGAGTTTTTTCGCGTAATTTTCTTCCTTGAGATGTTCTTCCTGCTCGTGAAGCAATGTCTTTTTCCGCTTGTATTCGGACAGCAAATCTTTCAACAACGATGCCGTTTCGTCTTCCGGCGTTCTGAAATCAGCTTCATTGCCGCCGTTTTCGACAAAGACCCGTCTCAGTTCGTCCGTTTCCATCTTGTCCACCCGGTAATAAGCCTGCTTCAGCTCGTCCACCTGTTCGCGGGTAGACGTTTCAGCGTAGGCAACCCGTTCCTTCAACTCGTCCAGGATTTCCTGCTTGTTAAGCATTCCGATGGCTCCCTCTTCAATGGCCTCCTGCAACTCGCCGCAGAAATTGTCGGGCGTCGTCGGGAGTTCTTTCAGTTCGGGTTCATCTGCCGCCCTTTCTCCACTATCAGGCGTTTCCGGCTCAGGGTTATCCGCTGTTGCCTTTTCGTTGTCAAATGCCGATGCTTCCGGTTTTTCCGGCAAAACATCCTCATCTTCCGGGGGGAGTGCGTCTTCGCTTTCCGGAACAACGTCGGCTACATCCGGAGACACCTCCGCTGTCCCCGGCCATGCATCCGCTTTCTCCGGAACGACGTCCTCCACTTTCGGAGCAACATCCGGTTGTTCGATCACTGTCTGTTGAATACTCGTTTCTTCAACCACTTCATTTGTTAATTCATCCGGACGTATATCTTCCGAAGTTTGAATCTCTTCCGGCAGAATGACCGGTCTTGTTTCACCGGATTCTTCCGCTCGCAACATTGTTTCTTGCGTGTCCATCTTTCAATCAATCACATTTAACTGGAGGTATTGTTTCCTCACGAAGGGGCAAAGTAAACACTTTTTTTTGGATTTGCTAAATTTTTCACGGGAAAAAAAGCAGAACCTCTGCTTTTTTTTAAAAAACAGGTGGATATCAGGAAGATCAAGTTGCCCGAAAAAAGAGAAATGCAGGGCAGATTTCCGCAAAAAAGCGAAAATAGCCTCCTCGAATAAGGCGCTGTCAGTGTCCGTTCGCTCCAGTCCGGACGTACCCGAAATTCCGGTGCCGAGGTACCTGATTTTTCTCCGGCTGCTTCTTTTATCGTTTCCAACGTTTGTGTGACCAAAGCCATTCTCCCGGAGTCTCACGGATGTTCTGTTCCAGCAGGCAAACATAGCGACGGGTGATTTCCGTCTCTCCGGTTGACTGGGAATTTGTAGCGATTTCCTTACATTCAATTCGGTATAATCCACGCGAAATGCGGACCGTATGGAGATAGACCACACAGGCATTGGCCTTGCGGGCTAATTTTTCCACGCCCGGAAACACGCTCGTCTTCTGATGCAGGAAATCGAACCGGTACGTTTGGTTTACAGCTACGGGACACTGGTCTGCAAGGAAAAAATACAGCGAGGGTGTCCGGTTCGACATGAAATGACGGGCAACGGATTTATCGGTTATCAAGTTCATGCCGAAACGGGAACGGATTTTTAAAAACAGACTGTCCACACATTTCACCGACAGGGGTTTGTATACGGCGTACATGTCCGTATCGAACAGCGAGGGAAGGATGTTCAGTATCTCCCAGTTGCCACAATGCCCCATGCTCGCTATCACATGCTTTCCCTGTTTTATTTGATTTATCGCCAGGTCAAAACCAATAAGTTCAACTTTCTCCTTTTGCCGTAGCGCCGGAATGGAAGCGGACTTTACTATCTCAACCAGATTATCGCAGAATGAACGATAAAAAGTCTTTACGGTTGCATCAACCTCTTGGTATGTCTTTTCGGGGAAAGAGCGGGACATGTTCTGTATGACAACTGCTTTACGGTAGGCAAGCAGACGAAACAGAAACAAATACATTAATCCAGACAATCCATATAAAAATGACATCGGAAGCAGGCTCAGCAAGTACACAAGCAGGTACAGCCCTCCACCCGCGTGCCGTGACGAAGACGGGCGAACAGGTAAGCAGGAACGAATAAGCGAATACGCCTTTAACAAGTTTAAAGAGAGTAAATTACCCCCCCCCCCGACTTAACACTTTAAAACACTTGACGGCATCTCGTTCGAAATTGTAATTCATACATAGACATTTTTTATTGGGGACAAAAGTACGTTTTTTTCCGGAAAGCGCAAGAATGAAGTCGTCGCTGCCACCGCAAGTTCCGCACCTTAGAATACAGTAACATAAAATTTAAAAGGAAAGGAAACCGGTCGGCAACCTGCGTCAAATAATGATAAATGGTGAATGATGAAACCCGGTATCCGGCTACGGTTCGCACGGGCTTTAGCCAA
>JAITAY010000121.1 GCA_031283915.1 Tannerella sp. | reverse complement strand
TCCGGCGCTTCAAACGGAAGTTCATCATCAATGCATCGTAATTCGTATCACTCATCCTGGCGGAGGGCGTGCTTTCCATTAACGAAATATAAAAAACGGCGTCCCGCCAGGGATGCATCGTCCGGTAGATAAACCGGTATAACCCTCTATTGCATTCTGTTAAGGATGCATCCCTAACGGGATGCAGATAGAGACGTCGCAAAAATGCTACCGAGCGACGCATTCCTAACGGAATGCGGGGAATAATGATGAATGGTTAATGATGAATGATGAAACCGGTGATTTCGCCATTCAATTCAGCTATGCTCCGCAGGGCTTTAGCCCCATGCTTCCGATTGCCGTCAGTTTTAGCTCAATGTCATCAAGCTAAGCGTTAAAAGGCGGTAGTAGAGCATCCCGGAGGGATGCATCGCTCGGTAGCATTTTTGCGACGTCTCTATCTGCATCCCGTTAGGGATGCATCCTTAACAGGATGCAATATAGGGTTATACCGGTTTAGCTACCGAGCGATGCATCCCTGACGGGATGCCGGAAACAAAATCTTAACTTGATGACATTGGGCTTTAGCCGACGGGCAAGAAGCGTGTGGGCGGATGCCCTTTTCTATGCTGACGGGCAATGCACAAAACTGTACCGCGCGCAGTATAAGCCTGCCGTCGGTTAAAACCGACGGCAATCGGAAGAATGGGGCTAAGGAACTGTCTGTAAATAAACCACCCCTTTACGGGTCTGTTTTTCACCATACTTCTTCCTGAAAATGCTTACATACCCCGGTATGCGCGCATTTTCAGTCATTGGATGGCAAATAACATCTCCCGTCAATGGGGATGGTTTATTTACAGACAGCTCCTAAAGCCCTGCGGAGGCATTGCGTAAATATCAACTGCTATTCTGCTGACGGCAGTCTCCTAACCTTCGGATTTTGAGCATCAACCAAAGTTTTTTATCAATGTCGATATGCAGGGAATGGCGCCCCTCTCCAGGTTTGCCCGGCGGCTCATGTTCTCTGCGCGATCAGAGTTACCGCTCTATCTGCACAGACTTGCAAGTCTACAAACTTAGACTTATACCTCTGTTCGGTTAGACTTGCAAGTCTGGCTGCGCAAAGAAACCGTCCGATCTCACCCCGACAATCAAACATTGTATTTTTCCTGCCAAAACCCAGTTATTCAATTTGTTTCGTCGGCAGCGGATGGCGTATTTTCCGCCTCTCCGTTACCGGCCAGTTTACTGTCTATGTAACGTATTTTTTTCATTGATTTCTCTTTTTCCCGTCGCATGAACTCAATATCCTTAAGTACAACGGCCAAATCATACGTGGCACGGATGGCTTTCCTGTCGTTTTCGCTGAGATACAATGAAAATGTTGTCCCTCCGGTGTATTCGACCTTGATACGCGCCTTTTCAGCGGAAGCACAGACGAAATGGATAGCTGAAAGGGAGTTTTCATCTTTGCAGGTAACTACTTCGGTAATATTTCCTTCGTCCTTGAAGCGGTAATTCAAGCCTCCGTCATAGGGAATGGAGGCGGTTTCGGCATAAGTGCCGTCGGGTAAGCTCAATTTCAAGCCGGTATGGTTGATCGGTCGTTTGCCAAAATAGACGCTGGCGAGATAGATTTCACCTTTTTCGTCCACTCCGCAACGGACGTAACTGCGTTCGACATTTCGCTCGATGATTTGCTGCTTCCAGACATAGTTTCCTGTCTCTTCATAGACAGAATCCTTTTCAAAAACAAATCCCTTTTTCAGTTTCCCGGCTTCTTCCATGCGTACAGGCATCAAACTGTCGCAGAAAGCAATGTTGCGTTCACTTTCGCCACGCTCGGCCTGCCGCATCAGCACAAGCGCCTCTTTCAAAACCTCTAATTCACGCGGATACCACATGCGAAGAGAGTCAATTGCGTTTTTGGCGGCGCTGAACTGTTTGTTTTCGTACAACAGCCGGGCTTGTTGCAGTTGCTTGCGAGCTTCTTCCGTCTTGCTGCAAGCCGTCAGCGCCAGAATGCAGAAAAGACAAAACCGTATTCCGTTTAGTTTCATACGTAAATGAATTATGAATTATAAAACAGGAAGTTAGTAGTTAGTAGATAGTAGTTAGTAGAATAGTGGTCGGCAGCTCTGTGATATGACAAAGCCGTCCGATCAAACCGTAACTGCTATTTCTTTCCCTCATAATGTTTCTTTCCTGCCATCTCCTAACTCCTAACTACCTTATCTGGATACCCGTCCCGAACCGTCGCCCTTGAGCAGTTGCTCCACTTCGGCAATCGATACGGCATTGAAATCTCCGTAGATCGTGTGTTTCAGGCAGGAAGCGGCAACGGCAAAGTCCAGCGCCTGTTGCGGGTCAGCCGGGTATGTCAGCAGACCGTATATCAGGCCGCCCATAAACGAATCGCCTCCGCCGACGCGGTCTACGATGTGCGTAATGTCATAGCGCCGGGACTGATAGAGCCTGTCGGCATGGAGGACGCCCCCCCACGTGTTGTGGTTCGCATTGATGGAACCGCGAAGGGTGATGATGACTTTCTCCGCCCGCGGGAAACGCTCCTTCAACCGGAGGCATACCGACTGGAATCTGTCGGCATCGATTTCGCCATCCGTGTGTGCAGCATCGAATCCTTCGGGTTTGATGCCGAAGACCTTTTCTGCGTCTTCCTCGTTGCCCAGAATCACGTCGCAGCCTTCCACCAGCGCCGGCATGACCCCGTCTGCCGTCTTGCCGTATTTCCACAGGTTCTTACGGTAGTTCAGGTCGGTTGACACCGTAATGCCCCGTCGATTCGCTGCCTCGATAGCCTCTAAGCACGCATCTGCCGCACCCTGCGAAAGTGCAGGCGTGATGCCCGTCCAGTGAAACCATTGAGCGTCGCTGAATACTTCGTCCCAGTCCACCATCCCAGGCCGGATCCCTGCAATCGAGGAGTTTGCCCGGTCATATACCACCTTCGACGCGCGGGTAACGGCTCCCGTTTCAAGGAAATAGATACCTATGCGGTCGCCCCCGCGGATGATGCGGCTCGTCCCTACATTATACTTACGTAACTCGGAGAGGCACCACTCGGCAATATCGTTTTGAGGCAGACGGGTGACAAACTCCGTCGGTATGCCGTAATTGGCCAGCGAAACGGCAACATTGGCTTCGCCGCCACCAAACGTGGCATTCAGGTGATTCGACTGGATGAACCGCAAATATCCGGGCGTCGCCAGCCGCAACATGATTTCCCCGAATGTAACTACTTTCTTCATCTTCCTGTTTTTATGATAAGAGGCTCTTGCAAGCTTGCTGCAAAACGGGCAATATAACTTTTAAAGTCATCCACCGTCGGAAATCCGAATTTACTCCATCCGAATCCGGTGTAATACGTTACGGGCATACCCGGCTGACAGGTCGTCACACCCAGTATGTGGGAATGGGTTTCTTTCCGTCCCGTAATGGCATGTGTCAGCGTACAGGTATCAACCAGCGTCTTTTCCAGCCCGGACGGGAATACCATCCCGACATAGACTTTTCCCACCGTTTCGCTTTCCGGTTCGGCGTAGACAAGCGAAGCAATCCCACCGGTAAGCTCCTTGAAAATCGCATCATTGCCATCACGCTTGACAATGCCTGCCGCTACGGGCATGGCGTCCTTCGCGCCGTATACCTGGGTGACTTTCGTCAGTTGCGAACCGGCGTCCAGCGAGAAGATCCGGCTTTCGTCGAACGTTTTGCCGTCCACCTCGATGGCCTTGTACGTCAGGCGGAAAGTGATACGCAACGGGCCGTTCTCCAGGAGTTCCTGTCCGATGAAGTTCTCGTTTAGCCACAACCGGTTACCGACGTAAGGCGCCATCATTCCGCCGCCCAGCGTACGTCCCACCTTGTAATCGTCTAAGCCTTCGCCGTGGTCTTCATGATAGGATCGCACGCCGGCCAGGTCATCCCTGTACCATTTGTCAATGACAAATGCATCCGTACGCTTGTACCAGCAATCGAGACCGTTACTTGGGCCGTCGATCTTAACCAGCGCTGCACCGTAAATCCGGAACGCCACGCGGTCGTTCTCCCACGCAAAATCATCTTTCCGTTCGGGAATAAAACGACCGTACGTTTTCGGTGCAAACGTCTGCGGAGCGCCGGCCGAAACCGTGTATACAGCAGTTTCCCGCGCCTTTACACCGGCCTGAAAAATAAGTTTCCCGTCGCAGGTGATTTGCAAGGGAACGATTTCCTGCCGGTCGTTCCGAAGCACATACATTTGCCCTTCGCTCAACGCGATTTTTGTACTCAACGTACTTAGTGGAAGTTCTACCATTTCCGTCAAACGGTCGAAATCGCTCGGATTCTCGACCGTGACGCGAAACGTCTTCTCCGATGTACATGCAGCCAGAAAAGCTGCCGCACATAACAGGTAAACAGTCCTTTTCATAGCTATTTACCGCAATTTGTCAGCCGTGAAGGTATCCATGTCATCGTACGCCAGATTTTCGCCGCACATCGCCCAGATAAAACTGTAATTGCTTGTTCCGGCAGCCGAATGAATCGACCATGAGGGCGAGATGACCCCCTGCTCATTGTGCAGAAAGAGATGGCGCGTTTCCTGCGGTTGTCCCATGAAATGACATACGGCCTGCTGTTCGGGCACCTTGAAATAGAAATACGCTTCCATCCGGCGCGAATGGGTATGCGGCGGCATCGTATTCCACACACTGCCCGTCTGAAGTTCCGTCAAACCCATCTGCAACTGGCAGCAGGGCACAATTTCATTCAGAATAAGCTGGTTGATGATACGTTCGTTCGACGTCTCCGGCGCTCCCGGATGGAGCGTGCGACGCATCTCGCCGGTGATTTGCGTCGTAGGATAAGCCGTATGCGCCGGCGATGAGGCAAAATAAAATTTAGCCGGACGGGCGGCATTCTTGCTTGAGAAATATATATCTTTTGCTCCGCGTCCGATGTAGACCGTATCCTTGAAAGCCAGTGCATATTCCGTACCGTCCACCGTTACGCTGCCTTCACCTTCGATGCAAATCACGCCAGCTTCGCGCCGTTCGCAAAAATAAGCTGAACGAATCAATTCCACCGGTTCCAGTTTGATTCTTTCGTTCACCGGATAGATTCCGCCGACAATCAGACGGTCATTATGCGTATAGGTCATCAACACGCTGTCCGCTTCAAAAAATTTCTCTATTAAGAATTCTTTTCTCAATTGTTGGGTATCATACTGTTTCACATCATCGGGATGTGTTCCCCAACGTTCTTCAATGTTTGTTTTCATAATGTTCAACCATTAATATTTATCAATAATGCTTTTTTGAGCGTCTAAAAGTATAAATTATATTCGAGAGAGGAGGGGGAAACGGGCAAACTATAGATATTTTTAATACATTTGCCCCGCAAAACGAATGATCGAAAAACAGTCGAAATAAAATGAAGAAAGTTTTTGTCAGTGGATGTTACGACATGTTGCACAGCGGCCATGTCGCGTTCTTTGAAGAAGCGGCAAGCCATGGCGAACTGTATGTGGGTATCGGTTCCGATAAGACCATCTGTGAATTGAAAGCCCGCAAACCGATTAACACGGATGCGGAACGACTCTACATGGTGAAGGCGCTCCGGGCGGTAAAAGACGCCTGGATTAACAAAGGCAGCGGAGTGATTGATTTTCTGGAAGAAATCAAAGCGACCCAGCCGGATATCTTTTTTGTGAACAGCGATGGCCACAGTCCGATGAAAGAACAGCTTTGCAAAGAGTTGGGTATTGAATACATTGTGAGCAAACGTGTTCCGCACGGTGCCTTGCCGGTGCGTTCCACAACCGCCCTGCGCGAAGAATGCAGGATTCCTTACCGGCTTGATCTGGCCGGCGGATGGATGGACCAGCCGTTTGTCAGCAAACATCATCCGGGCGCCGTCCTGACCATTAGCATCGAACCGGATTACGAATTCAACGACCGTAGCGGCATGTCCACGAGTTAGCGCAAGAAAGCCATTGAACTGTGGCACACGGATATTCCGGAAGGCGACAGGGAAAAACTGGCAAAGACGCTGTTTTGTTTTGAGAATCCGCCGGGTACAAAATACGTGAGCGGTTCGCAGGATTCGCTGGGGATTGTATATCCGGGTTTAAACCGGTTGTATTACCGGGGTGATTACTGGCCGGAGAGCATTGAGTCGGTTGACAACCCGGAATTGTTGAAATGGATAGAGGAACGGATATGGCTGATTCCGCTGTTCCCGCGGCTCGCTACATACGACGTGCTGGTCGATACGAGGGTCACCCCGGACGGCGTTGTCCGGCTGAGCAAAGCTGCTGACGACTGCTGGCAAGCGCTTCTTTCAAAAGATGTTGCAACATGGGGCAAAGCTTTTTCCGCCAGTTTTGATGCGCAGATTGCCATGTTTCCGAATATGGTTACTCCGGAGATTTTATGCGTGCTGGAAAAATACAGGGCGGACGTGTATGGCTGGAAATTGAGTGGTGCCGGCGGCGGAGGTTACTTTGTTTTCGTGAGTGAACAACCGGTCCCGAATGGAATACAAATCCGAATAAGAAGATAACGTCATGAAAGGCATTGTACTGGCCGGAGGATCCGGCACCCGTCTGTATCCTATCACCAAAGGGATTTCCAAGCAATTGATTCCCATCTATGATAAACCGATGATTTATTATCCAATATCCGTGTTGATGCTGGCGGATATCCGTGAGATGCTGATTATTTCGACCCCGCAGGATCTACCCGGATTTCAGCGTTTGCTGGGAAACGGTTCGGATTTGGGCGTCCGGTTCGACTACGCGGAACAGCCTTCGCCGGACGGCTTGGCACAGGCGTTCCTTATCGGAGCGGATTTCATTGGAAACGACAGTGTTTGTTTGGTTTTGGGAGACAATATTTTTTACGGACAAGGTTTCACCGGCATGTTGCAGGAAGCCGTTGCCAACGCCGAACGGGAACAGAAGGCGACCATCTTCGGTTATTACGTGAATGACCCTGAACGTTATGGCGTTGCCGCGTTCGACGAACAAGGCAATGTATTGAGCGTAGAAGAAAAACCGAAACATCCGAAATCGAATTATGCCGTTGTCGGGCTTTATTTTTATCCAAACAAAGTCGTTGACATAGCACGGAAAATCACGCCTTCCGCACGCGGAGAGCTGGAAATCACTTCTGTAAATCAGTCATTTCTGGAGATGGGGGAACTAAAAATGCAATTACTGGGGCGCGGATTCGCCTGGTTGGATACGGGAACGCACGCATCCTTGTCGGAAGCCTCTACTTTTGTCGAGGTCATTGAGCGCCGGCAAGGGTTAAAAATTGCTTGTCTGGAAGAAATTTCTTACGGAAAAGAATGGATTGATACCGCTCAATTAGAACAAAATGCATCTTCCATGCTCAAAAATCCATACGGACAATACCTGATGAAATTGATTGCAGAACGCTGATATCAATTTAAATTTGCTGCCTTGTCCACTGGATTGAAACAGGTGTAAAAATCCTGTGTATCATAGTGTATCCAGAAAAACGAGGGCTTTTTATATTAAAATGCATCTTTATATTTGTCATACTAAAAAAAAAGATATATCTTTGTTGCGGAATTTGTGGAATTGTGATTCCGTTCCACGAAGGAAAAATACAAATTGGCGAATGTTTAATAAAAATTGATAAATTATGAAAGCTAAAGTATTACTTTTGACCATTTTATGTGGTGTTGTACTGACTCTGTCTGCACAGGAATATCAGCCTCAGATTGGTTTCAGTACGGAAAACGGTTCAAAAACCAATTTTAAGAAGAACAAAGCTTCTGACAATATTTTCATTTCGATTGCAGGTGGTGGAAATGTGTTGCTGGGAGATTTGAACGGAAATGCAGCATTTGGCGATCGGATAGCTCCTCATGGCGCTATTTCACTCGGAAAATGGTATAATCCGTATTTGGCATTCCGTTTGCAGGTAAATGCGGGACTGATGAACAATTTCAGTAACAACGGTCAGCAGGAGTTTCAATGGATTAACCCTCATGCCGACATCATGTGGGATATTACCAACTTCTGGGCTCCTTACAAGGAAAAAAAGGTGTTTCACCTTATTCCGTTCGTAGGGCTGGGATATGGCGTGAGAGCCGGTACAACGGTCGATGGCATCAGTTATTCACGGTCTGAATCTCTTACGGCTAATGGTGGCGCTCAACTGTTGTTCCGCCTGAGCAAACGAGTCGACTTGTTTTTGGAAGGTCAATATGTGTTGGTTGGCGATCATTGGAATCGTACGTCTACTGACAGACATGAATATGACCGTCCTTTTGAAGCCATGTTAGGCCTGAACTTTAATTTGGGTAGGAAAGAGTTTGAAGTGCTTGAACCTATGGATTATGCACTGTTGAACGATTTGAATTCACAAATTAATGCGTTACGTGCTCGCAATTCAGAACTGGAAAAACGTCCGGAATATTGTCCGGAGTGTCCGCCTGCTGCTCCTGCACTTGCACAGGCCAAGGAATACATAAACAATACTGTATTCTTCCGTCTGAACAGTGCGAAGATCGACAAGAATCAGGAAGGCAATATCTTTAACACGGCTGAATTTGCCAAGAAGAAGGGCGCTGCCATTAAGTTGGTTGGTTATGCCGACAGAAAGACCGGTAACCCCGATTATAATAAGGGTATTTCCGAAAGACGTGCAAAAGCGGTTGCCAAACAGTTGATCGACAAGTACGGCATTTCTTCCCACAACATTTCCATCGAATGGAGAGGTGATGAAATTCAACCGTACGAAGAAAATGCATGGAACCGTGTGGTTATCATGAATACAAATGAATAATCAGAAATTTAGGTGATAAGGTAATTTATTGTCAAATCGAGTAGGAGAAACGGGATTAATTCCCGTTTCGTCCTCTCACACCACGCGGCCACCATTCCAGGGAGCCTTTACCTTGATATTGCTTTACAATAACAGTCTATTATAAAAGGATAACCTGTCCGTTTCAAGCTGTCGTTGTTCAGAACCCCGGGTAAGTATCCAGCTTTTAGAGATACGCCAATATCCCTTTCGGGTCTTAGTCCATTCTCAAGTTTTCGACTTTCAATCCCACACTTCATAAGATTCTTAAACCGGGTCTTTATCTTTTTCCCGTTCATCCTGATACGATACCACATATCTATCTCTTGGAGTTTGCTCTGTATACCTTGCCAGCTTATAATATTCAAGCCAGTCCATAAGGAAGTAGCGAAGTGATTCTTTTCGCTTCGCATATCCCATATCATTGCTGCGTCCTGTAAGCTCTTTAGTCAATCCTTATAAATGAATTATTTTACTGGACATCAATAAAATAAATGCGAAAAAGTTTGGTAAAATCAACCGGTTTTTGTAACTTTGCGGCAGAAAACCGGAAAATGATGACAGGAAAATTGCCCCAGGATGACCATCGCGAACTTTTTCGCACCCGCCTGGCGGACTTGATAAATCCGCAGCACGAGCTGGCGCTGCTTGCCGACAGCATTGACCGGAAGTACTTTGATGAAGCGTTTAAAAAGCACTGCACCGAACACAACGGTCGCCCGTCAATGCCCATTCGTCTAATGGTTGGAGTGTTGATACTAAAACATTTATACAATCCTGGAGATGAAAAAATACCGT
>JAITAY010000100.1 GCA_031283915.1 Tannerella sp. | reverse complement strand
CAAGATAGGGTTATACCGGTTTATCTACCGGGCGATGCATCCCTGACGGGATGCCGGAAACAAAATCTCAACTTGATGACATTGAATTAAAACGGACGGCAATGTGGGGGGATTGGGCTAACGCCCTGCGGAGGCGCTGTTGCACTTTTTTTTCTGACTCCTAACTACCTCTTTACGCATCGAATCATACCGCGTGCAGTATAATAACATCACCCTATTCCCGTTATATAGTCAATTAAAAATAAGACAATGAAGAAAATAGTCATATTGTTTGTTTTGACCCTGACCCTTTCCGGATGCAACAAGGGGGAGCCGGTATATATACCGGTAGAAGCAGTCTTTCGAGAGTTGAAACCGCTTGGAAAAGGTCTCGAGCCGTCATGTGTGGTCGAGTCAATCGGCGATACGCTTAGATTCCGAATTGTCACCAGAAACATACGGACACCGGCCGAATTTCGGAAGATGAAAGCCTATATAGAATATCAGATGCTTTATGTATGGGTATATACCACTCCAAATGATTTTCCTCCCTCCGATATGGCATCTTTTGGTACGACGCACGAAATCAGCTTTGATCTTTTGCACCTGAAGCCGCGAAGTTATAGCCTGAAAATAACAATAAACAGTTATGGGGACGATCCCATATTAATTAATCACCATCACAAGTGATGCTATTCTGTTACGGCACCTTTCTTTTGTACGGTTTAGTATGCCCACCCCCCCTTCAGGGAATCCCCTGATTCCTCTCCCGAAAAAGCTTTTCCAAAGACGAAAGCCCTCTCAATGGTTATTGGGTACCGGATGGCTTCCCTGCGTTCGTGCTCTCCGGCAAGTACACAGGGTATTCCCCGGCATGTGCCGCAGTCTCCGATGGCTGGCAATCGTGCCGCTTACGGGACTGTGGACAGCCTGTTCGACGACCCGGCATCTGCCGGCGGGAGAGTTGCTTTATACCGGCATCCGGAAAATAGAGGTCACGGACGAAGACCGTTCGGAAGCGGGCGACGAGGCCATGCGTGAAATTGAAGCCGCCCTGGCCTGTCCTCCGAACAATGCGTTTTTCGGCAGTTCACAGATTCGCATCCCTTTCCCCTTGGGACTGTGGATGTATAATGCCTTTGCCGGCAAACCGGACCAATTCAGTCGGTGGATGTTCAAACACTTTGCTTCCAGTCCGGTATTGCTGTCCTCCGTCAATCCGGGACTGCGGACGGGCATCGCCCGGAACCTGTTGCGGGAACATGGCTACTTCAACGGCGTGGCCTCCTGGGAAGCCGTTCCGCACAACAGGGATTCCCTGAAAGTGAAAGTGCATTATAAACTGACGATGAACAAGCCGTATACGTATGATTCCATCGAATACCGCCGGATACAGTCGCGGATGGACACGCTGCTGAAATTTTCGGATAAAGACCGGTTGATCCGTGCAGGCGACCAGTTCAATGTCATGCAGTTGGAAGCGGAACGCCAGTGGATCGCCTTCCTGATGCGCAACAACGGCTATTTCTATTTTCGTCCCGGTCACATCGCCTGCATGGCCGACAGCACGCTTTCCCCGCAAAAGGTACATTTGAAAATCGGCCTGGCACAGGACGTCTCGCCGATGGTTCTGCGTCCCTGGAAAATCGGGGATATTGCCGTCCACCTGTACGGATATGCCAATGAACGGCCCACCGATTCGCTCCGCTACAGGGACCTCACCATCTACTACCGGAACAGGTTGCAGGTACGTCCGGAGGCGTTGTACAGCCAGTTCAAGTTCAAGCCCGGAGACGTGTATTCCCAAATCCGCCAGGAGCAAACGCAGTCGGGATTGAATCACCTGGCCGTGTTCCGCTACGCCGACATGCAGTACACGCCCCGGAGCGACTCGCGCCGCTGCGACTCGCTGAACGTGAATGTCCGGGCGATGTATGATCTGCCGCTGAGCGGGGAAGTGGAAGTCAATTTCACCGCCAACAGCAACAAGCGCATCGGCCCGGGAGCGGTATTTTCCCTGACGAAAAACAATCTGTTCGGTGGCGGCGAGTCGCTGGGAACCCGCCTCAACGGGACATACGAATGGCTGACGGGCAAGCGTTCCGGCTCCCTGACGGACAATTATGAATACGGGGCTACCGGAACACTCGTCTTCCCCCGCGTGCTGATCCCCGAATTTTTCAGGCGTACCTATGACTTCCCAGCCTCCACGACGTATCAACTGTATGCCAGCCGTCTGAACCGGGCGGATTTTTTCCGCATCCTGTCGTTCGGCGGAAGCGCGACCTACGATTTCAATCCCAATCCCATCCGGCGCCATTCGTTTACGCCCTTCCGGCTGTCGTTCAACCGGCTGGAAAGAACGACCGCGCGTTTCGACAGCATCGCCGGAAACAACCGCGCCCTGTTCCAAAGCCTCCGCAACCAGTTTATTCCGGCCGTCAGCTATACGTACACGTTAGACAATGCGGCGGTGCGGAGCGGACGGCATACGACCTGGTGGCAATTCTCCGTCGCCGAGTCGGGCAACCTCCTTTCCTCCGCCTACGCTTTGGCCGGAAAAGGATTCGGCGGATATAAAAAACTGTTGGGAAACCCCTTTTCCCAGTTTCTGAAACTGACGACCGAATTGCGCTACAACCACGTGCTGAACCGCAACCACAACCTGGTCGGCCGGATCGGCGGCGGTGTGATCTACAGCTATGGCAATTCGACGGTCTCGCCCTACAGCGAACAATTCTACGTGGGCGGAGCAAACAGTATCCGGGCCTTCACCATCCGTTCCATCGGGCCGGGACGTTCCCTTCCAAACAAAGACAGCCGCTTTGATAACCTCGACCATACCGGCGATCTGAAACTGGAAGGGAATCTGGAATACCGTTTCCGTCTGGTCGGCGATCTGGAAGGCGCCCTGTTCCTGGACATGGGCAATGTCTGGCTGCTCCGTGACGAAGGCGGACGTCCCGGCGGAAGGATCTCCCGGCGTCATTTCCTGAACGACCTGGCGGTCGGTACCGGTGCCGGCATCCGTTATAATTTTGAGGTACTGGTCATCCGTTTCGACGTGGGTGTTGCCCTGCATGTCCCCTACGATACGGGGAAAAACGGTTATTTTAACAAGACCGGGAACGAAGGCTTCGGATTTCATATCGCCGTCGGATACCCGTTCTGACAAAGACCTCATGCCGTTCGAAAAGGCGCCGGGTAGTTAGTAGTCAGTAGTTATACCGCGCGCAGTCTGTTTCACACGTAATGGACCACCTGCAGGATGAGCGAGCAGGCAAGGAGGAGATAGTAATAGAGGGAGACATTGCGGGAGGTGTTGAAAAAGAGGTATGTCATCAGGAGCGAAACCGGGATGAAGAAAATGCACAGAAAATCCGCGGCTTCGGCGTCGAAGAGGAAAAGAAAGAGTAACAGATACCTGGTGGAAGCCAGTAAAAAGGAAATAAACCGTCGCGTGCGCAAACCGGCATTGATATTGTGAAACCGAAGGATGAAGCCGGGTATAACCGTGTATAAGAAAGCGGTTGCAAGCGGAGCCAGTTGGGTCAGGTTCAGATATTCCCGGAGAGGGACAAAATCAAAGTCGGTCAGGGGACGAAAAGTGTCCGTCAGGCCGGTGAAATCGTATTTCCAGACATACCAGCCGGCCACGATCCAGTACATGGTGATGACGCCCAGCAGAGAAGCCATGAACGTCCGGAAGTTCAGCAGCCGGAACTGATACATCCCGTACCAGAATAGGGGTATCAGCCACAGCAAATGAATCCATATCAAGCTGCCAACCCCTAACCAGAACGTCGCTTTGTAGGCACTCCCCGGCGTCATGCCCGTTTTTTCCTTCTGGTAAGCCTTGAACAGTTCGACCATGCACAGCGCCAGAAAAAAGAAAGCGACGGAGATGGGGCGCAGCGGAACGAAACCGAAATTGGCGCTGTTCAGCAGCAGGAACAGGAGAAAGGGGAGTTTCGTTTTTTCGCGGAAGAGGATCAGGTAATAATTGGTGTACTGGACTATGACAGCCATTCCGCATAACAGCAGTGCGCCCGCAAGATAGACAGACCATTTGTCCGACAGCAAACCGGTCATCCGGTTCCACAGGGGCGTCGACGAAGTCGTATGTAACGGGTAATTGGCGGAAACAGAATATTCCAGCCACCAGCAAAACAAACCGGCAAGCAATGTCAGCAGCATCATCGGGAGGCTGGACGGATTCTGTACCGTTTTTTTTCCGGATATGTCGAAAACTCGCCCCATGGAAACGGATCATCGTTTTACGGTTCGCCCTCAAAGGTCAAATCCGATGTCGCTGCGGAAATATTTCCCGTCGAACCGGATTGTATTTGCTCCGGCAAACGACCGGGCTGATGCTTCTTCACGGGTGGCGCCGCGGGAACTGACGGCGATTACCCGTCCGCCGGAAGTCCGTACTTGCCCGTCTTCCTCCACGGTGCCGGCATGAAAGACGATGCTTCCGGATACTTTGTCGAGACCGGAAATCGCTTTCCCCTTCGCATACGCTTCCGGATAGCCGCCGCTGACCAGCATCACCGTCACGGCGCAACACGGGTCTTCCCTCAGCGTGCGCGATGCCAGATCGCCCTGCGCGATGCCTTCCAGCAGATCGACCAAATCACTTTGAATCCGGAGCATGACGGCTTCCGTTTCCGGATCGCCCATCCGGCAATTATATTCAATCACCATCGGATTGCCCTGAACATTGATCAGTCCAAAGAAAATGAATCCCCTGTAGGTGATGCCCTCCGACTTCAATCCCCTGACGGTCGGGCCGATGATGCGTTCGTCTACCTTCCGCATGAACGCTTCATCGGCAAACGGCACCGGCGAAACGGCACCCATGCCGCCGGTATTCAGACCCGTATTCCCCTCTCCGATGCGCTTGTAATCCTTGGCGACCGGCAGAATTTTGTAGTCCGTCCCGTCGGTCAGGACAAAAACCGAACATTCGATGCCGTCCAGAAATTCTTCGATCACGACACGCTTACTGGCCTCGCCGAACATGCCCTGCAACATTTTCTGCAATTCTTCTTTGGCTTCGGTCGGGTCGTCGATAATCAGTACGCCCTTTCCGGCGGCCAGTCCGTCCGCTTTCAACACGCAGGGCGGAAGCAGCGTATCGAGGAAGGCAATGCCTTCGGCCAGGTTTTCCGCGGTGACGCTCAGGTAACGCGCCGTCGGAATCCGGTGACGCATCATAAAAGCTTTGGCAAAGTCCTTGCTTCCTTCCAGTCGCGCTCCGTCGCGCCCCGGCCCGATCACGGAAACGGACGCCAGCGCCGCGTCTTCTCCGAAAAAGTCGGCGATGCCGTTTACCAGCGGTTCTTCCGGGCCGACCACGACCATGTCAATCCGGTTGGCCAGTACAAACTTTTTGATTTCCGGAAAATCATTGACGCCGATGGCAACGTTTGTGCCTGCGGCTGTCGTTCCGGCGTTGCCGGGTGCGATAAACAGCCGGTCTGTTTTCGGGCTTTGGGCGATTTTCCACGCCAGCGCATGTTCGCGCCCGCCGCCGCCTAAAACTAAAATGTTCATTGTTTCAACAGTTGGAATGATGATTTATAAATGTTCGTCGAAATACCGGGTGATTTTTTCGTACAGATGCGGCCGGTCTTTGCCGGTTACGTTGTGTTTATGCCGCGGGTATACGAAATAGTCGGGAAAAACGCCCGCATTGACGCAGGCTTCCAGAAACAGCAGGCTGTGTTGCCAGACGACAACGGGGTCGATGTCGCCGTGAATCAGCAGCAGACGGCCTTTCAGGTGGCCCGCTTTCTCACGCAGGTCTGCATTGCCGTATCCTTCGGGATTTTCCTTCGGATGGTCCATGTAGCGTTCCCCGTACATGATTTCGTAGTGCGACCAGTCGATCACCGGGCCGCCGGCTACACCCGCCTTAAACACATCCGGATGGGTCAGCATCAAGTTCGTCGTCATGAAGCCGCCATAACTCCAGCCGTGGACGCCGAGTCGATCGCCGTCCACCCAGGGCAGCGATTTCAGAAATTCCACGCCTTTCATCTGGTCTTCCATCTCGCAGACGCCCAGCTGCCGGTGAATCGCACTCTCAAACTCAAACCCCCGGTCGGCGGAACCCCGCCCGTCGATGGTAAACATCACATATCCGCGCAACGCCATGTAGATATCCCAGCCCCCGGCGCCGTTCATCCAGCCGCCCGTCACCAGCCGGGCATGAGGCCCTCCGTATACGTAGACAATGGCCGGATACTTTTGGGCGCGGTCGAGACGCGGCGGTGTCGTCAGCCGGTAATACAGCGTTGTTTTCCCGTCTGCCGCCGTCATCGTCCCGGTGGTGACGTCGGGCATCTCATATTCCTTGAACGGGTTGGGTGCGGACAGGAGCGATTTCAGCGTTTTACGGTCTTTGAGGCGGAGGAGGTCGATGTCGCGCGGTATGGCGGGCGACGTTGTCCGGTCGATGGAGTACAGACCCGACGGGCTGACGCTCACCTGATGAACGCCGGGGGTGGGATTGATGCATGTGCGGATACCGGTTTTCAGGTTGAGTTGCCAGGTATGGTTTTCGAGCGGGTTTCCTTCGCCGGTTGCATCGCCCGTGCAGGGCGCCGTGGCGGCAAAGAAGAGATGCGTACCTTTTTCGTCGAAACCGGGCGCCCCGGTTACGACCCATTTTCCCGAAGTGAGCTGTTTCAACAATTTCCCGTGGATGTCGTACAGGTAGAGATGATTGTATCCGTCCCGCTGACTTTGCCAGATGAAGCGCGTCGGGTCGTTCGGCAGAAAGAGTACGGGGTTTTGTGGCTCCACATATTTTTCGTTGCGTTCGGTGAAGAGTTCCGCTTCCTTCCCGCCCGTCCGCGCATTGTAGCGCACCAGACGGCATTCGTTCTGTTCGCGGTTCAGTTCGGCTATGTAGATGCTTTTTTCATCCGGACTCCAGGCGATGCCGGTCAGGTATTTTTCCTTCGGCAGTCCTGTTTTCATCCAGGTGACCTGTCCGTCGGACAAATGGTAGACGCCGACCGTCACTTCATGGCTTTTCATCCCGGCCATCGGATACTTGAACGGCTCTGCTTTGGCCACTCGTGCGTGAATATTGACCAGCGGATAGTCCGTGACCATCCGTTCGTCCATCCGGTAGAACGCCAGCGCCGCCCCCTGCGGAGACCAGAACAGCCCCTTGTGGATGCCAAATTCATTCTGGTGGACGGCAGTGCCGCAAACGATGCCATCCTCCGTTTCGTCCGTCACGACAGAAGTGCGGTTTTCGTCCGAAAGAATCCGCACGTTGTTGTTCTCCGTAAAGGCCAGGCAACCGTTTGCTTCGCAAAACTCAAAGTTTTTCCATTGCGGATCCAGTATATAGGCGGCGCATATGATCTTGCGGGCTTTCGGGTCATGAAGCGCCTTCCAGTCGAAATGAATCCGGTAGTTTTTGTAATGAAACGCCAGTACGCCGGGTTGCTTCGGAAAGGGGACGGAGAAGTCCGGCATGTTGCCGGTGGAAGGGTATCCGGCTGTTTCCAGCGTCCGGTTCAACTGTTCGAGGGTCAGCGCCACCTGCCCGGTTTTGTCCGCCGGCAGAGCGGCCAGCAGGCTGTCGCCCTTTACATATATATATTGTTCACCGCACCATTGCAGTTGCTTCAGATTGCGGGGGACGAAACGGAACTGTGTCCGCCCGCCGGGAATCAAATCCTGCAAAGTCAGTAATTTCTCCTGTGCGCCAAGTTGCATCATAAACGAAGAAGTAGTGAATACGACAAACAGAACGGATAAAAAACGGTTACCTTTTCTCATCTCTTTTGGAGTACGTTTTTCTGTATGGAGGGTCATCTTTGAGACGGATTTGGGCAAACGGACGGTCTGTGACGAACGGCCGTCTGTGACCCTCGCGAGTTCGGTTTTCCTCTGCCGGTTTGGAAGGATACGTTTTGCGCTGCTCGTTCAACGCCGTTTTGTATTCCTTGTTTTTCCCGGCAAACAGTTCATAGCAGCGAAATTCGCACTCGAGCGCACCGTTCATCAGTTTGATTTTCCGGCTGGGGCGCAGTCCGATATTTTCGAAAAACGCTTCCCTGTAGCTCAAAATCCAGGCCTGGTATCCGGTAAAGACATGTTTCAGCCGTTCGCCGATCATCTGGTAGAGATTCAGAATATCATTGGCTGCGATGCGTTCGCCGTAAGGCGGATTCGTTACCAGAATCCCCGCCTTGGGCGCTTCGGCATATTGCTGAAACGAAAGCGTTTTCAGTTCGATGTATTTCGTCAGGCCGGCGTTGCGAATGTTTTCGCGAGCCAGTTCGATCGAAGCCGGCGAGACATCCGACCCGAAACACTTGAATGCAAAGTCACGCTCGCCGTCATCATCGTCATAGATTTCGTCGAACAGTTCCGCGTCGAAGTCCTTCCATTTCTCGAAAGCATATCCCTTGCGGTAGAGGCCGGGCGGAATGTTGAGCGCAATCATGGCCGCTTCGATCAGCAGCGTGCCGGAGCCGCACATCGGGTCGACAAAGTTGGATTCACCCCGCCAGCCGGTCAGCAGAATCAGGCCCGCGGCCAGCACTTCATTGAGCGGCGCCTCGCCCGACTCCGTCCGGTAGCCGCGCCGGTGCAGGCTTTCGCCCGAACTGTCGAGCGAAAGCGTGCAGTCATGATGCGAAATATGGATATGGATGTACATGTCCGGCCGATGGATGCGTACCGAAGGGCGTTTCCCGCACTTTTCGCTGAAATAGTCTGCGATAGCATCCTTGGTGCGGTAGGCCACGAATTTGGAGTGGTTGAACGACTCGGAATGGATGACCGCCTCCACGGAAAACGTCTGGTCGGGCGAAAAATAGCGCTCCCATTCGACTTTCTTCACCTCTTCATAGACGGCGCCTGCGTTGTCAGCCTTGAACCAGGCTATGGATTTGAGGATACGCAAGGCCGTCCGGCAATGCAGATTCGCCTTATACATCAGCGCCTTGTTGCCCCTGAACGAAACCATGCGGCGTCCCTTGACAATCTCCTCCGCCTGCAGGGCAGACAGCTCTTTCTCCAGGACGTCTTCCAGGCCATACAGCGTCTTGGCCACCATCTCAAACTGTTCCTCGATCATCGCCGTTCACCAGGTCAGTACAACGCGAAATTCCTGCGTCGGAGGAAGTTCTCCGCGGAGGTAATCGGCATAAAAAGAAACCGTTCCCTGGTCGAAGTCGAAGGTATAATGTTCCGTCCACCTGATACCGCCGTCTGTGTGGGGAATAGAGTAGGGAAGCGGCGCCTGTACCTCGTTATTGTTGTCCGTCAGAAACATAAAAACGGAAACGTCGCCCTGCTCATAAATATAGTTGCCGATGTCCAGATCTGCAATATACTGATAAAACGTAAGCTCTCCGGCCTCGCCAATCGGCTGCCAGTCCCGCGAATTCACCGTGTAATAATACGTCTCCAAACTCAGGCTCTCGCCCGCAGGCCCCTCCGGCCCTTCGCACGCAATCAGTGCAAAAATCATAAAAGCAAATAAGCATACATACTTTTTCATAGTTGTTGTTTTAATTCCGTGACAAAATTACATGAAAAATCCGGGCTAACCTAAATGAATCATTGAATAAATATACTGTGCATGGGAAGAGTTTGCAAAAAAACCGGCGTTGTTAATGGTTAATGATTAGTGGTTAGTGATTAATGATTAGCAGCGGTCGGTAGTGTCGAGGTTGTTTAAACTTTACGCGGTATGATTTTGTGCAGGTGGATATTTTCCCCGCAGGGGAATCCTGTCAACAGAAAAACGGGTATCCCTTTTCCCTGTTAAGGGATTCATAAACAGGAGGTGAATGCCCTGGCGGGCGATCCGGCAGGTTGACAACCGGTGTTTTCTATGGACAGGTACCCTAACGGGCCATGCACGAAACTATGCCGTGTGCAGTATAATAAGGACATAAGGGTATGTATTTCAACCCCGGCTACTAAGGTTGTTTAGTTATTGGAATAAGGTAGAAATAAGGTTTTTGGAATGTTTGTTACATAGCTGCTGTGGCCGCTGCTCCCCCTCCCCTCCCTTTGTGGGGAGGGGTCGGGCTAAGGTTGTTTTGTTATTGGAATAAGGTAGAAATAAGGATTTTGGAATGTTTGTTACATAGCTGCTGTGGCCGCTGCTCCCCCTCCCCTCCCTTTGTGGGGAGGGGTCGGGGGAGGGGTAAGAAATTCCCCCCCATCACCTCTTTGCATTTGTTTTTTACTTAACTTTGCTGCTATAAATTTTCTCATGAAATATTGAATGAACAAAAAAATGGAAAACGCAGTATTCGATAAAAGACTGCTCAACACAAGCGGAAACGGAGTTTCCCGCCGGCCATCCAAAATATTAATAAATGTTTCGGGGGGGGGTATTTTCCTTCTAACGACCACGGATAAAAACATACCCCTTTCCTTTTTCACCTTCTTTTCTTCCGGCCAAGCACACGGTATGCCGGACAGCCTTTCCGATTCGGCGGAGGGGGTGTGCGGCCTTTCGAGGGACTTAGGGGAACTCCAGGGGGACCGGAGCGACCTGTCCGGACGTTTATCAGACCTTCCCGGAGCTTCATTCAACTATTCGGGAGCTTTATTCAACTATTCGGAAATTTCATTCAACTATTTGGGAGCTTTATTCGACTATTCGGAAATTTCATTCAACTATTCGGGAGCTTTATTCGACTATTCGGAAATTTCATTCAACTATTCGGGAGCTTTATTCAACTATTCGGAAATTTCATTCAACTATTCGGGAGCTTTATTCAACTATTCGGAAACTTCATTCAACTATTCGGGAACTTCATTGGGAATGTCCGGAAGTTTATCGGGCATGTCCGGAGATGCGGCGGAGATGCGGCCAGGCGTCCGCAACAGGCCCTGCGGTTTGTGCGGAGCTTCTGCCCGGAGAACGGACGCTTTTTCCTTACCCGAAAGGAAGTGTCATAAACAGCCCCGACGAAAGGCGGGGTGGTATGTGCGGGCGGCGACGGTGTTCGGCTGCCGGCTTGTGAATCTGCAACGTTGCGGCGCTGTGGAATGTGTGACTGCGCTGTTGGCGCCGTTCAGGGACGGCGTCGGGGCGGAACGGGGGGCTATGCCGGTCACGGCTGCGCCCGACGGAACAGGCCTGCCTGCCGGAAAACGTGTGTCCAACGCACGGAAGACGGCCTTGCGGGCTTTTGTCCGTGAGTATTTAAGCTGTAAACCGTATGTTTTATTTTAAAATGGAATTGTAATGGGAACTGATTTTTTGCCTGCGAAAGAGGCTGAATTTTATGCATGGGTAGTGACGTTTTTCGGCTACCTGATTGTGAATCTGCAACGCTTCGGCATCGCAGAGAGTGTGATTGCGCCGCTGGTGTCGCTCAGGGACGACTTCCAGACGAAGTATGCCGCCGCCCTGGCGCCGGCTACGCGCACCAAAGCCGGCATCCTGGCCAAAAACAATGCGATAGCCGCATTGAAGGCGGCCTTGCGGGCGTTTATTCGGGAATATTTGACCTATAATCACCTGGTCTCGGACGAAGACCGCGACAACCTGGGGCTGCACATCCACAAGACGAGGCACACGCCCAGGCCCGTGCCTTTGACCTACCCCCTGTTTACGGTCGACAGCGCCACGATCCGCGTCCTGGGGATTGATTTCCGGGACGCCGGAAGCGAAGGACGCGCCAAACCGTTTGGCGTGCACGGCGCCGAAATCAAGTGGGGGTTCTCGGAGACGCCCGTGGTCAATCCGGACGACCTGCCGCACTCGGCTTTCGACACCCGGACACCGTTCAAGCTGGAGTTTAAGGGCGAAGAACGCGGACGGATGGTATGGTTTTGCCTGCGCTGGGAGAACATGAGGGGCGAAAAAGGGCCCTGGTCGGAGATTGTTTCGGCCATCGTGCCCTGAGAATGGGCCGAACGGTGATTCGGAGGATTCGCGCGATGCAAAGGTGGCTTCGCTCCCTGAACAGAGCAGCCGGGGAATCGGGCCGATCAAAAGCATCGCCGTTCGGCGAGGAAACGTGTTGGGCCGTTAGGCCCTGAGAATTGAAAAGTTAAAACCAAAAAAGTCCGGACAGCGATTTGCCCGATGAAAGGACCGGGGGGAAGATCCCTGTATTTCCCTTCCCGGAAATCCGGCAATCGGGCGAATCAACGTTCGGAAAGAAAAAGAACAAACAACCGATTAAAAAAACGATTAATTAAACAGACAATGAAGAAGAATTTTATTTTAGTATTAGCAATGATGCTGCTTCCAGCAGCAGGTTTCGCACAGACAAGCGGAAGGGCTGGAAGTCTTGAGTGGTCAATAGAGAACAATACGCTAACCATTAGCGGGACAGGTGCAATGGATGATTATGATTATGAAAGCGATGGTGACATAACCACCGCTCCATGGGGGGTGTCGTTTACCTCGGTAATTATTAAACAAGGCGTGACAAGTATCGGAGAGTTTGCTTTTGCCGCTTGCAGCGGCCTGACCTCCGTCACCTTCCCCAACAGCCTGACAGATATTGAAGGGGCAGCTTTTGCCGCTTGCAGCGGGCTGACCTCCATCACCCTCCCCAACAGCCTGACAAGTATCGGAGACGGGGCTTTTCTGGGTTGTAGCGGCCTGACCTCCATCACCCTCTCCAACAGCCTGACAAGTATCGGAGACGGGGCTTTTATGGATTGCAGCGGCCTGACCTCCGTCTCCCTCCCCAACAGCCTGACAAGTATCGGAAAGAAGACTTTTGCCTATTGCAGCGGCCTGACCTCCGTGACTGTCGAATGGGGGCAGCCTCTCATTGCAGGTGAAATATTGGGCGGCCCGGACTTGAAAAAAAGCACCCTGCACGTACCCGCCGGCACGAAGTCGCTTTACGAAGCGGCCGATGTCTGGAAGGAGTTCGGGAGGATTGTTGAGCAGTAAAGCCGCGGGCGCCGGAGACGTCGAACCGTCGGAAGTGCAGCGGAGAATTCCCCGTTGCAAGCAGAAAGGGCGAGCCTTGCGGTTCGCCCTTTTTCTTTCCAGTCCTGCGTTGGCTATGCAAACCTTATTTCTACCTTATTTAAAGAACAAAACAACCTTAGTAGCAGGGGGGTAAGGATGTAGACAACAACCTTATGAGCGTATGTAAATGAAGCGCCGGACGCGACAAAACAATAAGGTAATAAGGCCGAAGGGTATGTGTTTCCAACCTGGCCTACTACTAAGGTTGTTTTGTTATTGGAATAAGGTAGAAATAAGGTTTTTATCCGTTATCCATTACCTGCTGCTTTCTCTCACCTCAAAAAAAGATGATTGAACTACGGAGACACGAAGCGCCCGGAGTACACGGAGATTTTTTTCCGCCGTCCCCCCCTCCGTGTTTTCCGTACTACTATGGCTCCTGCTAACGAAGCTGTTTGCTATTTCTCTATTCTGATGCGGGCGTCGACGGCTATGATTCCGGTTTCGGTCGCCAGCAAAGGATTTATGTCCAACTCCTTGATTTCCGTCGCGAAACGAAGTAAAGCCGAAAGATGCACTACAATTTTCGCAAAAGCGTATTCATCAATGCCTTTCTGTCCGCGGGCGCCTTTGAAAACTTTATATCCACGCAGGGAGCGAATCATGGACAAAGCTTCTTCCGTGGCCAGTGGCGCAAGACCGGATGCAACGTCTCCGAATATTTCCACAAAAATACCTCCCAACCCGCAAAGGACGATGTGACCGAATCCTTCTTCGTATTTTGCGCCGGCAAACAACTCCAAGCCTTTCAGCATGGGCTGAATCATTACGGCCTTCGCATCCGGCAGATTCATCAACCGATCAAATTCGATTTTCAGGTGTTTTTCCGAACGGATATTCAACACAACTCCGCCGACATCGGATTTATGCACAGGCCCTGATACCTTGGCGACTACCGGATAATGCACCTTGTCTGCAAACCGGCAAATAGTTGCCCACTCGTCGGATACCAGTTCTTCCACGATCGGAATACCGGTTGCTTTGAAAAGTTCCTGCACAGATGTGGGCGAGATGTAACCCGATTCGGGAATCCGGTCAATGATCCGGCGAATCAGCGGAATATCTACTCCTTTCAATTCAAGGCTGTTTGCCAGAGGAGGCGGTGTCTTCAAAATTTCAGTAAGCGCCTCGGCCAAGCCAACTTCGTCGCTGAAGTTGACATGACCTTTTTTCACGAAGAAGTCGGTCTCATCCCACGCTGTACTTACGGAAGGCAACACGGGAAAAACAGGCTTCGTACAAGTTCTCATCTTCTGATCCAATATTTCGTATGCTTCATATACCCGTGTCAGTCCGGGGCTTCCGAAGATGACAGCGATGCCGTCGAACCGGTCGTTCCTTTCACAAAAATCGATTGCTGCCGCCAAATGTTCGGGGCGACCGGTTCCGAGGATGTCTATCGGATTGTTGACAGACGAACCGGGAAGCAATTTCTTTTTCAAATCGTCCGCCTCCGGCATTCCCTGCAAACCGGGAATTTCCATACCGCCTTTCGACAAGGCGTCCGTCAACATCACTGCCGGCCCTCCGGCATGTGTCACAATCGCCAGGTTTTTGCCTTTCAATGCTTGTAACGTAAAGACTGCACCCACCGTCGCCAATTCTTCCCGGCTGAAACAGCGTACCACACCGGCTTTGCGGAAAAGTGCTTCCACGGCCAAGTCGGGATTGGCCATCGCACCGGTATGGGACGAGGCTGCCCGCCTGCCCGATTCGGACGTCCCCGATTTGATCGCTGCAATCCTGCATCCCTTGCGAATAAGCGACGCCGTATGTTCCAACAGTTTGTCCGGGTGTTTGATACTTTCGATATAAAGCAGTTTGATTTTCGAATCCGTTTCGGGATTGAAATGTTCATCCATGTATTCAAGGACGTCTTCCACGGAAATCTGCGCACTGTTCCCGACCGACCATACGGAATTGAAACGCAGACCCATCCGGATGGATGATTCCATGATAAAGATGGCTGTCCCTCCCGAACTGGAAATCATGTCGACCCCGAACGGATCCATTTCAGGAATCGGAAGTGTAAACAAACTGTGATGATAGCGGTTCAGCAGGCCAATGCAGTTTGGCCCAATCAGGCTGGCGCCGGCATTCGTGACCACTTCCACGATCTGTTTTTCCAGCATCCCGCCCGCCTCGGTTTCTTCACCGAAACCGGCCGTATACATGATGAACGCCTTTACGCCCTTTTCCTGTGCCAGTATCGTTACTGCCTCCGGACAGAAGGCTGCCGGAATGGAAATGATGGCCATTTCGGTCGGAGGGATATCCGACACGCGAGGGTAGGATTTCAGACCCTGCACCTCCGTTTCTCTTGCATTCACCACATACAAATTTCCCTGAAACGCTCCATTTATCAGGTTTCGTACACAATTTCCCCCCGGTTTGGACGTCTTGTTGGAGCCGCCGACAACCACAATACTTTTTGGACGGATAAGTTCACGGTTTATCATAATCTATTCTTTGAATGATTCGCAAAATTACACAAAACACGGAAGCACGGAGCACACGGAGATTTTTTCCCCGCTCCCTCCGTGTGCTTCCGTGCCTCTGTGTTTCAATGATTTCTTCATTTGCCTGACGATTCATAACGTTATTGCCTGACGGTAATAAACGGACGCCGTCAAACCTCGACGCAACATGGCTCTGGTCGATTCACGTTAATCCATGACTCCGATTTCCCTGAACCAGTCTTCGGCCCGGTCCGGCCAACTGTTCACAATGGCGCCCGTATCACGCAGCCCGTAACCATGTCCGCCGCGATGATAAAGGTGCATCCAGACGGAGACGCCGGCTTCCTTCAACGCATAATAGTAAAACAGGCTGCTGTTGATAAACGAACGATCATCTTCAGTTTGAATCAGCATCGTCGGCGGTGTTTTGGACGAGACCTGTATTTCCGGGGCAAGCCGGAAAGCTTCCCCTTCCAGGTACGCCGGATAAACCAGCAGGCAAAAATTCGGCTTGCAACTTACCTTGTCAACCTTGTCCACCGGCGGATATGCCCGTTTGTCAAACGAATTACAGGCCATTACCGACAAATGTGCTCCTGCCGAAAAACCCATTACACCAATGCGATCCGCGTCAATATTCAACTCGCTCGCATTCGCCCGAACATAACTGACTGCCCGTTGCAAATCCTGTAACGGCGCTTCATGCTTTTTTTGTCCCGAAGGCTGAGGTACCCTGTATTTCAGTAAAATGGCTGTAATACCCAATTCATTCAGCCAAAGGCATACCTCATCTCCTTCCAGGTCATACGCCAGCAAGCTATACCCACCGCCGGGACAGACTATGACAGCCGAACCGCTTGCCACTTCTTCGGAAGGTGCATAAATCGTGATGGTTGGTTTGCTAACGTTCGTAATCCGCAGTACAGTTTCATTTGCCACCCGGTTACCGCTTTCATCGGCCACTTCTTCCAACGTAACCGTATTACCCGGCGCTCCTTTCGGAAACAAACTGACTGTTTTTTCCTGTGCAGCGGAAGAAAAAAACAAACTCATGATACCAAGAGAGATCAAAACCTTTTTTTTCATCATTCATACACATGAATCATTCACAAGACGAAACAAAAAAACAAAGCAGAGGAAAAACAATCCTCTTGCTCTATTTCATTTCTTTTTCCTCCAGCATATCCAGTTCGTTTTTTTCCCGGTCATAGAATTTATATTCCAGAAAGGCCAGGCTTTGATCGGGAATGACTTTCATTCCGGTCGAATATTTCATCACCCACTGCAATCCCAGCGACCATACACCTTTATTAATAAACGCTGCCACATAAGGATGCACATGCAAGGTGAATTTTTTCACATTATGTACATTCACCAGACAGTCAATTTTTTCTTCCAGCCTGTCGGTAAACAGGATGGACGATTTCACGATGCCTGTCCCAAAGCAGGAGGGACAATTCTCCGAGGTCTGTATATTCAGAATCGGACGCACTCGCTGACGCGTGAGTTGCATCAAGCAAAACTTACTAAGCGGAAGGATATTATGCTTAGCCCGGTCGTTCGACATCGCCTTGTTTATGTGTTCATAGAGCTGCTGGCGGTTCGACGCCTCTGCCATGTCTATGAAATCAACTACAATAATTCCGCCCATGTCACGCAAGCGTAACTGGCGGGCAATCTCATCGGCTGCTGCAAGATTCACCTCAAAAGCCGTTTTTTCCTGTTCCGTACTGCCTTTCATGCGATTTCCGCTGTTCACGTCAATCACATGCATGGCTTCGGTATGTTCAATGATCAGGTATGCACCGCTTTTGTACGTCACCGTACGTCCAAGCAGAGATTTGGTTTGTTTGGTAATGCCGAATTTGTCAAAAATCGGCATTTCATCGGAATACAGTTTCACGATGTTTTTCTGTTCCGGTGCAATCAGGTTCACGTAATCGTATACGCTCCGATATACCTCCCGATCATTGATGTAGATGTGTTGGAAGGAAGCATTAAAAATATCACGCAAAAGCGCGACGATACGCGCCGTTTCTTCATACGCAATTATCGGCGCTTTCAGTTTCGGCGTCTTAAACAGGGTATCTTCCATCCGTTTGAGCAGGGATTTCAACTCACCGTCCAGCTCGGCCACTCGCTTTCCCTCGGCCGACGTACGCACGATTACGCTGATATTCTTCGGCTTCACGCTCTGGATCAGTTGACGTAAACGCGCCCGTTCTTCATTGGACTTGATTTTGGTAGAAACGGAAATCTTGTCTGAAAACGGCATCACCACCAGAAAACGACCGGCAAACGAGAGTTCGGCCGTCAAACGTGGTCCTTTCGTTGAAATCGGTTCTTTGGCAACTTGCACAAGCACATCCTGCCCTACCGTTAATACGGTACCGATGCTTCCTTCTTTCTCTATTTCAGGCAATATCTGTACTTTGGAAACAGACGGGCGCCTTTTCAGGTCATCTTTCAGTTGCTTCAAATATTTCTGCTGTGTATTAAAGGTGGAGCCCAAATCCTGATAATGGAGAAAGGCTTCCTTTTTACAGCCAACATCTACAAACGCTGCATTCAATCCCGGAAGTAACTTTTTCACTCTCCCAAGATAGATATTACCTACGGCAAAAGAATCACTCCGGGGTTCTTTTTGAAACTCCACCAAGCTCTTATCTTCCAATACAGCTATTGAGATTTCTTTCGGTTTTACGTCTACAACTAATTCACTTACCACAACTGACTATTTTCTATGTATTTAAGCGAAAGAACAAACTTAAAAGTTCTTCATTAAGTTTGTTCTTTCCGCTCACCAAGACTTATTTCTTTTTATGTCTATTCTTTTTAAGTCTTTTTTTACGCTTATGCGTTGACATTTTGTGTCTTTTTCTCTTTTTACCACTAGGCATAAATTTCCAATTTAAAATTCAACACTTCAGACTATTACTTCTCAGCCACACTGTTCAAAAATACTTTTGCCGGCTTGAATGACGGAATATTATGTTCCGGAATAATAATCGTTGTGTTCTTTGAAATGTTACGTGCGGTTTTCTGAGCTCTTGTCTTAACCACAAAGCTGCCGAAACCTCTCAAATACACATTATCACCTTTGGATAAAGAATTCTTTACCACATCCATAAACGCCTCTACAGTAGACAAAACCGTACTTTTGTCAATACCTGTACTCTTTGAAATTTCACTAACAATATCTGCCTTTGTCATATCATCAACTTTTTAAATGAATAAAATTCTAATTTTTTGGATTGCAAATATATAGTATTTATTTCAATAATGCTATTCTTTTTCCCGAAAATGTGAGATAATTTTCCGCAGGATATCCGTATGTTTGTGCCGAAATTGAACAAGCAAAAATATAATGATCTATGAGTCAAGCATGTGAAAAAAAACAGGAGAGCGAATTTTTTTTGGCCTGGTATGAGAAAAATAAACGGGATTTGCCTTGGAGACAAACAAAAAATCCCTATTTGATATGGATTTCGGAAATTATTCTCCAGCAAACCCGGGTCGTACAGGGCATGGAATATTACCTGCGATTTGTCCGGCAGTTCCCCGATGTGAAGAGTCTGGCCGAAGCCACGCAGGAAACCGTATTAAAATACTGGCAGGGACTGGGATATTATTCCCGCGCCCGCAACCTGCACGAAGCAGCGAAAGATATTCAAACCCGTTTCCATGGCACATTCCCCCAGCGTTATGAAGACATTCTCTCCCTGAAAGGCATCGGCGAATATACGGCAGCCGCCATCGCGTCTTTTGCGTGGAACCAGCCCTATCCGGTCGTTGACGGGAATGTCTTCCGCGTGCTGGGACGGCTTTATGCGATTCAAACGCCCATTGATACTGGGGAAGGGAAAAAACAATACACCGAACTGGCTCGCCTCGTCATGAACCCTCGACTGGCCGGACTGCACAACCAAGCCGTCATGGAATTTGGCGCATTACAGTGCGTTCCGCAAAATCCCGACTGCAACCAATGTCCGTTTGTGAACCGCTGCATGGGCTATGCTTCCGGAAATCCGCAACAGTTTCCGGTCAAGCTACATAAGACTAAAACACGTGACCGCTACTTCCATTATATATACATTATACATGACAAAGTATACACTTACCTGTACCGCCGTACCCAAAACGACATCTGGAAAGGATTGTTTGAACTTCCTATGATAGAGACGGAACGAACGATGGATTTTGCCGAATTACAGGAAACGGAGGCCTTCAAAAAACTGTTCAATGCCACCGGTATACCTGTGCTGACGATTGAAAAGAGTGGCATCAAACATGTCCTGTCTCACCAGATTCTACATGCGACCTTTTACAGGGCAGAGATTCAAACGGAAAATGCCACGCTGAAAAAATATTTGAAAATAGAGAAAAACACTTTGGACGACTATCCTGTTCCAAAGCTGATATACAACTATTTATCTGAGATCATCTGAGATTTTATCAACAAGCCTTGTTTTTTTAACAAAACCGTGTGGACGGGTAAAAAAAAGTTCTTACATTTGTATTGTAAATTATAAATCCATTCATAATATGTCATTGAATAAAGTTATTCTAATTGGAAATGTGGGGAAAGACCCCGTAGTAAGGTATTTCGACAGTGGAAATGCCATTGCTAATTTTAGCGTAGCCACGTCGGAAAAAGGTTACACGCTGGCCAACGGGACGGAAGTTCCCGAACGGACGGAATGGCATAACATCGTTGCAGGTCGCGACCGGGTTCAATTCGTGGAGAAATATGTCAAAAAAGGCTCTTTAGTCTACGTTGAAGGAAAAATCCGTACACGCAACTACGACGATCAGAGTGGCGTAAAACATTATGTCACGGAAATCTACGCCGACCGGATCGAATTTTATTCGCTTGGACGGAGGCCGGATTCCGCAGATAATGTCAATGCGCCTGTTGCAACAACCAATGCGCCCGCGCCTGCACCTGCACCGTCATACCGGGCTGCGGTGGCGGAACCGCCGGCTATACCGGACAGCACGGATGATTTGCCGTTTTGAGAAGTATTCACCAATAAACACTGTCCTTGGACTCTGACGATTACTTTCCGGGCTTATTCATTCTGTCCGTATGCTGTAAACAACCGGTTGCCCTTGCAATCCTTGCTCTTGCCGGCATTCCGATTCTGCTGTTCTTTTTGTGTCTGCTTTCCGCGGGAGAGAGGGCGCTGTTCTCCCTCTCTCCCGATGAGATGAGCGATCTCCGGGAGGACGATTCCGATAGAAACCGGTTGATCAGGCAACTGTCGGATCAATCGCATCAGACATTTCTTGCACTGGCCATCGCCCGCTCACTGATACATGCAGGGTGCATCGTATCGGGTCTGTATGGCATCTGCACTCTTAGCGGCCAAACACTCCATACATCGCTGATCTATCTGTATGTCATCCTTGGATGGATGGTTTCGAGTTATCTTTTCGGCGGACTGATTCCCAAATTCATAGTACGGAATCACGCAGTGCGCATCATTCAAAATTTCGCGCCGCTCCTGAAAGCCGTCGACCGGATACTTTGGCCTGTGACCAAACCCCTTCTCTCTCCGTTCATGAACTATAACAGGAAAAAAACGTCTGTCAATGAACCGACCATGATTTCCAAAGAGTCGATGGATGAGAAGGAAATGCTGGACGAAATCATTCATTTCTACAATAAAAGGGCGGACGAAATCATGATCCCCCGATTGGATATGGTGATGGTCGATGTCAAGTACAGTTTTGAAGATTTGATGAAGCTGATTCTCCAAACCGGCTTTTCACGCATTCCGGTATGCAGCGAATCGGAAGATAATATTAAAGGTATTCTGTACGTCAAGGATTTGCTTCCCGTAATCAGAAATCAAGGCGCTTTCGCATGGCAAAGCCTGATACGACCGGCGTATTTTGTTCCTGAAACGAAGAAAATCGACAACCTGCTGGAAGAATTTCGTACCAACAAGATGCATATCGCGATTGTCGTCGACGAATTTGGATGCACTTCCGGACTGGTCACGCTGGAAGATGTCATCGAAGAAATTGTAGGTGAAATAGCCGATGAATACGATGATGACGAAAAACAGTTCTTCAAGTTGCCGGACGGGAGCTATATCTTTGAAGGAAAAATCCAGTTGAACGACTTTTTCCGCGAAACGGACATCGACTCGAACCAATTCGGGAAAATGGCGGAAGAAATCGAAACCCTTGCCGGTCTCCTGCTGAAAATCAAGGGTACATTGCCGAAACGTCGGGATACAATTGAATACAGGGGATTCCGTTTCCAGATACTGGAAGCCGACGAACGCCGGGTATTGAAAATCAAATTCAGCGTCATTGACCAAACGGCGGAGAAAAAGGAATAGCCTCATGCGTCTCATCATCACCGGCATACTTTTAGGGATGGGCGTGTCGTGTGCAAAATATACGCCCAAGCCCCGCGGATTTTACCGGATTGATATTCCCGAAGCGCAATATGGGGAATTTTCCGCAGACGATTTGCCCTGTACATTCAGGGTTTCCCGTTTAGTCACGATTGAACTGCCGCCGCGGGGAACGCCCGCCGAATGGATCAATCTTTCCTACGAAACCCTGGACGCCAAAGTGTATTGCAGCTATCGCGAAATCACATCGGAAACGCTTCCGGCCGTCACGGAAGACTGTCGGACGTTACTCCTCCACAGCGTGAAAAATGCGACCGCCATCACGGAACAGCGTTATGAAGACAGGAATATTCATCTGTATGCTGCGTTGTTCCGGATAGCCGGCGAATCAGCGTCTCCGATTCAGTTTATGTTGACGGACAGCGTCCGCCATTTTTTTCGCGGTGCACTCTATTATCAATGCAGGATGGATGCCGATTCGCTGGCGCCGGTGACCGATTATGTAGGAAAAGACGTCATCGAGTTGATTCAATCTTTTCAATGGAAATAAGTTATGCCTGTTCTGCAAAAATCGGCTTTGCCGCTGTGGGGCATCTGGAAAATCGAGGAAAGCTGGGAAGAACTGCTCGCCCAGGCGAAATGGCCGGACGACTGTCTGTCATTCCTGAACAGCAGCAAATCGGACAGCAGAAAAGCCGAATGGCTGGCCGTTCGGATGCTCTTGCGGGAATTGACCGGAAGCGAAACACCGATTGCCTATCAGGCCAGCGGAGCGCCTTACCTGCCTGATGCGCCGTATCATATCGGCATTTCACACACCAA
The DNA here is from genome assembly GCA_031283915.1 of Tannerella sp. Taxonomy (GTDB): domain Bacteria; phylum Bacteroidota; class Bacteroidia; order Bacteroidales; family Tannerellaceae; genus Tannerella. Next base: position 7,835 of record JAITAY010000100.1, on the reverse strand, counting down.
AGGCTATGCTGCCGTACTGCTTCATCCGGATCATCCGGCAGGCATTGATATAGAATATCGTTCGGAACGCATCCAAAAACTGAAATCGCGTTTTCTCACCGAACCGGAACTGCGTCTGCTGGGCGAAAATCCGGCAAGCACCGAACTGTTAATCTGCTGGAGCGCCAAGGAAACGGCGTTCAAAATGACGGGACAGCGGATGGCTGACTGGCAGAAAGACCTCCACATCCTCGCCTGTGATTTTTCCCGAAACGACGGATTCCTGACCGTACGGGAGACCTTGACGCCCCCATCCGCCACATATCAAATCCATTACGATATCGCACCCGATTTTGTGCTTACCCGTTTCCCGTAAAAAATTCAACAATTCAATGGTTTCAGGCTATTTCTTGCGGATGCATTCACTATGGAGCTGTCTGTAAATAAACCACCCCTTTACGGGTCTGTTTTTCACCCTACTTCCTCCTGAAAATGCTTACGTACTTTACAGACAGCTCCTATCTTCTGCGCCGGACGGACGTCTTTCTGTGTAGTATCCGGAAGAGAAACGGCGGAAGGGTATAGGTGATCAGTACGGTAAAGCTCATGCCCACCAGCGTGGCAAACCCTACCGAACGGATGGCCGGGTGTGCGGCGAAGGTCAGTGGCGCAATGCTGACCATCAGGACGGCGGCCGAGAAGAAGATCGCCGTTTTGTGATGCGTCAGTAACTGTTTGTCGTTGCGCTGGCTGCCGGCCACCAGACCGTCCATCACAAAAATACTGTAATCCACCCCCACGCCGAAGATAAACGTCGAAATCACGATGTTGATCAGGTTAAAGGCATGGCCCGTCAGGCCCATGACGCCCAGTACGACGTACCAGCTCAGCCCCATCGGGAGGAAGGCCAGCAGGGCGCGTGACCCTTTGCGGAAGGCCAGCAGCAGGATGACAAATACGAAAAGGGACGAAACTCCCAGCGTCGTGTTGAAGTCGTCGTTCAGGATACGCACCATGTCGCCGGTATAATAAAACGGGTCAATGACCAGCCGGTGCGGACGGGCGGTGATGAGGTCGCTCACCGCGTTCATCCCCTCCGGCGGCATCTGTACGGAGGTATACACTAAATAGAGGCTGTCGGTATATTCCACGATGTTGGACATCAGTTCGCCGGGGAGGATGCCCTGGTCGTAGAGCGACGCCGGACGGTGGTCGACGGTCAGCATTTCAAAAAACGGATCGAACATTTCCGGCTTGAAACCCCGTGCCCGTGCGGCACGGGTCACCTCCGCCCGCGTACGGGCGATGCGTTCCGGCGTCCAGAACGCGCGCCACCGGCGGAGGCGTATCTCCTGTTCGTGTTCCGGAAGCAGCAGCAGGGACGTCTTCGCATAACCGCTCACGAGGCCCCGGGCTTGCAAACTGTCGAGCGTGGCCGCCAGTTGCCGGTGAGCCGTCAGGGCGGCGTCGAGTTCGGGAGAGGTCACGGCATAGTAGAGCGATGCATCACCCGGCGTGGTCTTCGCGGCCAGCAACTGCATGGAGCGCACTACTTTCGGTTCGTGGTATCCGATGTTTCGCAGGTTGGTGTCGAACGTGACCCGTCGCGAGGTATAGCAGCAGAGGCCGCAGAAGAGGGTCAGCAGGAGGATCAGCCATCTTTGCCGGTCGAAGGGGAAGGCGTTGATTCGGTCGATCAGGGCGAAGACGCCGTCCAGGGGCCGCGGGCGACAGGGCTTGAGGAATTGCGGCAGGAAGAGCAGGCAAAACAGCGTGGTGCCCGCCAGCGCCAGGGAAGCAAACAGCCCGAAGTCGCGCAGCAGTTCGGAGCGGGTGAACAGCAGCCCCGTGAAGGCGCCGATGGTCGTCAGGCAACACAGGAGGATCGGGACGGTCTGTTCCCGGAGAATCCGCACCGGATCGCCCACATACCTGTAATGCGTCAGGAAGTGCAGGCAGTAGCTCAGCGCCACGCCCAGCACAATGGCGCCGATGCCGACGGCCAGCAGCGACAGGCTGCCGCGGATCAGGTAGACGCCGCTCAGCGCAAAGAACGTCCCGTAGAGCACGGGACTCAGCAGGATCAGCAGCGTCCGGCGGCTACGGAAACAGAGGCCGATGAGGAGACACGACACCGCCAGGGAGACGCCCAGCGTCAGCGTGAGGTCTTTTTTGATCTGGCGCGCATTGAAGACGCTTTGCGCCGGCACGCCGTGGAACATCACCTCCACGTCCGGATGCTCCGCCCCGAAAGCCTCGATTTCCGCCTCGATCAGCGCCACCAGCCGGGCGCCGGATTTGGAATCGAACGCATTGAAGTCCGGCGACAGGAAGGCCACCGCCAGGCTCGAGTCGGGCGGGAAGAAATGACGGTACGTCAGCCGGTACGGGCCGCCGGCCCCCCCGGCCAGCGCCGCGCCGCCGTCCGTGAACAGGGAACGCAGGCCGGCGGGATCCCGGCGGATCACCTCGCGCAGGGCCATGCCCGAAGGCGAAATCATCTGTTCGTAATTAGCCGCCATCTGCCGCTCGATCGCCTCCCGGGTCAGCAGCGCCTCCATGTGCGGATAGCGCATTGTGTCCAGGAAAGCCGGCGCATGGTCAAACAACCAGGCCATGCCCGTTTGCATCAGCTCGTCGTCGATCCGGTACAGCACATCGTGGATGTAATGCGTGGCCGAATCCCTTTGCAGCAGTCCCTCCATGAAAGCGTCGCAGCGTTCGGCCAGCAGGCCGGCATCCGCCGCGTCTGTCCGGGGGACGAAGAGCAGGAAGATTTTGTCCTTGACTTTCAGGTTCTCGAAAACCAGTTTTTCGGTGCTGCCCGTCTGTGCCGAAGGCAGCAGTTTGGTGATGTCTTCTTCGTAGGTCACCCGGCTCCCCAGATAAACGAACAACAGGCTGCTGAAGGTCAGCAACCCGTAGAAAAGGAGCTTGTGCGCTCTAAAAAAACGGTACGGCGTCCTCATACGTTCCGGTGCTGAGGTTGTTGTACGTGGGCGTCGAACGCGAGGGTGAAATAGGTCGCCTCGCCCTGTCCGATGACGGTTTGTGCGCTGACCCGCGCCTCCGTGTGTTCGAGCAGCCGGATGCGCACCTGCAAGTCGGGATGCTTCTGCGGTTGCAGGAGGGTTGTCAGCCGGCAACGGGCAATGTGGCTGATTTGCAGCCGGCGTCCCGTCAGTTGCTCGACACACTCCTTGATCAACTGGATATTGCATACGCCCGGCGCTACCGGCATGTCGGGGAAATGTCCCCGGTATACGACCGAAGCGGGATTGAGCGATACTTCAAAAATGGCGGTTTCGTCCTCCGTCCGCCGGCTGTTGACTGTGTAATAATCGGAAAGCATTTGTTTGTGATGTGGATTTCGGCTGTACATTACGGTTGACCGAAATCGAAATGATTAAACAGGTTGTTGAAAAACAGGTCCCTGCCTGGTGGGGAGGGGCTGTGGGAAGCCGTCATCCGATGACTTCCGAAAATTCGTCGCTCCAGGGTCCCGTTTCGAGGCGGGGGCTGACCCAGGCGGCCGAGAGGTAGACACGCTTGCCTTCGTCTTGGCGTTCGAAGAAGAGGGTGTGATGCAGGCGGGTGGAGATGACCGTGCGGTAATGCTCCTCGCCTTCGATTTTGTAACGCAGCATGAAGCCGTGATGCGTCGCCAGCGCGGTCGTGGCCGTGGGGTGTCCCAGTTCGACGCGCGAGGCGTAGAGGGTCATTTCGTCGTGCTGCTTCCTGACCGAGAGCACGACTTCGTCCGTGGGACGCGGCAGGGGGAGGTGCGCATGATGATGGCGCGAACGCAGCCCCATGGCGTCGAGCGCGGCGTCGGGCACGCTGAAATTCACTTCGAGGTAGTCGATAAACGGCCCCAGGAAGTGTTTCAGTTCGCCAAACGCCGCCTTCTTGCGGGCTGAGGTGGTGGCGTTTTTGGTCGCCTTGTCCCTGTTGGCCGCGTAAGCGGTGTTGGCGACGCCCAGCAGCCCGTCGAAGGTGGTCAGCCGGTCGTCGTCTATCTTCCAGTCGGTTTTGTGCTGGTTACACTGACTGTTAATCGTGTTTGCCTGTGCCAGAAATTCGGCATCCGGCTTGTCAAGAGTTCCTTTTCTTTTGCTCATAAGTCTGTTATTTTTGTTAGATGGTTATTATTCAGTTATATTGTTTTTAAAAGGACAGGGGTTTGGCCGCCAAAGGCGCGCACTTTTACGTCAAAGGTGCGCACTTTCGCGCCAAAGGTGCGCACTTTTACGGCAAAGGTGCGCACCTTTACGCCAAAGGTGCGCACCTTTACGGCAAAGGCACGCATATTTTTAACGGCAATAGATGCTTCTCCGTTAAAAATACGGTTGCTTTTCGGAAAAATCTGTTTCGGGTATTCTTCCGCTTCCGGTTTTGAAACTTTTGGGGCTGCTTGCACGGTCATCTCTTTTTAATTTTAGTTCTGTTCAGTCGATTTTTTATATCAAACGTGACAAAGGTACTGTTTTTCATCCGAATAGACCGGCGGTAAATTCGTTAAACTTTCGGGAGGATTTGGTTAAGAAAACGGAAATGTGATTGCCGGATTTCACCTGTCCCCCGACCGCCGGGGGACAGGTGGCGAATCCGAAAAAATCAATTCGCTCCATGTGAGATGACAATGTGCTGCGTTAACGGCGGGCTGTCCGTGCCGTCATGCACGTGCAGCGTATAAATGCCGTTGGGCAGGCTGCCGACATTCAACTGAACGGTTCCGACGTCGTTGGCTGTGGTCTGGAGAACCGGCGTGCCCGCGGCGTTGTACAGGCGGATCGTGTACACGGGGGCCGAACCGGTGACTCTTTGCTGGCCTGACGACGACGAAGCCGTTTCCAGTTCCTGTTCCTCGAGTTGCACGTTCAGCACGCTCGAAACGGGATTCGGATAGGCCGACAGGAGGTACGAGGAAGAGGAATAGCTCCTGGATATGTTGTAAATAAACATGGGAGCGCCCGTAGTATTTCCTCCGCACGAATTGATACCGTAAGCATGAAGGGTGCTTGTACCGTTATTCTTGAGGGTCACGGTTGCCGTAGCGCCGTACGAATTGCCCAGCGTGGCGCCGTTGCTCTGGTTCCATACCCAGTAAAAGCTGGTTATCCCCATTTTCTGCTGATAGGCTGTCAGTGAGGGCGTAATTACGGTCGGCGTGTTTAACGGCATGTTGACGGACACTTGATTCGGTATGTCATACGGATTGCCGACCCAGACCTCTTTCCTGGCCAGTTCTACCGAACTCAGATTCACGGCTACCCATCCTAGAGCATCGCTGCCGCTTTTCGCTGTAAAGGTTTTGCTGTTGCCTGATGCTGTGCCCGGAGTCAAATAGCTGCTGCACGTCCAGATATAACTGGTGGAAGAACCGCTTGCCGTAAATGTACCGGAAGAACCGGGGCAAAGCAGAGAGGGGCCGCTGGTGATGCTAACTGTGGGAATAGACATTCCGTTTAAAGTATTCGGATTGGTTCCGGCCGGGTCTAACCAAGGCTGCAATTTACGACGGTTATCCGATGCGCTATTACCCGTCCAGGAAACATTGAATTTTCCGTACATAGAAAGATCTTGACTTGGGTTAGTACAGTCAACAGAAGTTCCTCCATATAATTGACCAATAACACGACGATAATTATTAATCAATGGAGAACCGGAAGATCCTCCCTCTGTTACACTATATCCATTAGTTGTTTGATTCCAATAGTGTTGCCAGAAATTTCCCGAACTCGTTGTTGCATTGTTCAACGTAGAAATTTTCTTCACATCTCCTGCTGGATGATGTATCCCAACAGCGCTCGTACCGGCACTACCCGAACGATCCCAGCCCAAATAATACGGCGTTACTCCTGATACATTACAGGGATTCTGCGTTAAACGGACTAATGCAAAATCCGAAACCGAATTGTTGGCTACTACCGTAGCTCCTGTCGTAGTCCGCAATGTCGGTTCAGTAGCGCTGTTATTGCACCCGGAACTCTCATATTCCCAATAAAATACCCATTGACTGGCATTGTTATTACTGATAGCATCCAAGCCTTTCAAACAGTGATCAGCGGTTAATACATAAGGCGTAAGATCGTTGTTTGTGTTGTTCACTAACGCACACGAACACCAGCTTGAACCATCCGGCCCTACAACATTTACTTTGGCTACAGCATGCTTCTCTGTTTGCCAGTTATTCCCTTCCGAACAGTTAATATTTACCTGACAGCTTCCCGAATCCCCGAACCCCAGCAATACATTTGCATAAGGATTGTTGACATACCGGTATCCATAATCAATACGAGATATGGATATGACGGCAGAGTCGCTGACGGATGCCGGCTGGTAATATTCAAACACTGCACTCTCGCCGTAAATTATTGCCGTTGCAAATGCAATGGGATTTTCACGGCTTCCCCCGATATACTCGGAAGTGATGGCTCCAATATACTGTTCGGTATCCTCGCTGTAAACAAAAAACTTTGCGCCTTCCGGCAGCCAGAATTTGTCGTACAGTGCGTTGGTCGACAGCGCCCCGGACAGCTTCACCTTCAAACGCCAGATTTTACTGCCATCTTCCAGTTCCTGCCACACGCCGGAGTTTGCCGGCGTAAAGTTTACCTCTACTGGATAAGCATAGCGCACAGGCCCCGGTTGACTGTCGTTTACCGAATCCTCCCGTGCAATGGCGGCTCTGTTTGGAGCCGGCAGGGTATTCACATTCTGTTTGTTTGCCATAGTGACGGCTGTTACGTTTTTCAGACCGTAAGGCATTTCATTCGTTGTAATCTGTGCATGCAAGGCGCACACAAACAGACTCACTGTTGTCAATAATAAAATCTTTTTCATTGCTGTATTAATTTATAGAGTAAATAATTTCTGTTGTTGCTGTAAAAGAGCTTTAGTTCATTATTATAATACATGTAAGAGGTTAAATCTGTCAGGGCTTTAATATAGCGGGTTGGCTGAGGCGATTCTCCAACTTCTGTACCTCCACATAAAGGTTTTTGGGAAAAGAAGATATTTGCCGAACTGATTTGAATCGGATCGAAAAAAGAGACATACAGTTCGTTCGACACAGACCATCCCTGCGCCTTAGCATCCGCTGTAAATGTAAGCGTATAGCATTTTTCGCAATCCATCGGTTCTCCGTCTACCAGTTTTTGCGTTCCATCCTGTTCGATAACAGTTCCCTTTTTGGGTATAATTTCTTCCAATACGCCTGTTTCTACGTCTACAATGCCTGCCAGCTTCCATTTTGTGCCCTTCAAATGTGCTAATTCCGGGGGAATCGACTCACTGTCGCAGCAGCAAAACGCCAGCAGGCCGGCCACAAGCAGACAGGCTACACTGTGCATACACTTTCCTGTCCCTGTTTTATGTTTTCTGTTTGTTTTCATAATCAATTGTTTTTTATTTTGTTCTTAATTAAATTCATTAAAAGCTGTTGGTTATGCCCCCTGTTCATGTACGGGGGCAACATTGGATGCCGTTGCGTGCGGTCGGTCTGAAAAGGGTTTGAATAACGGGTTCATGCGTTTCGGGCAGTCGCCCGGAAACGCTTTCATCTCCCTCCGACACACAGACGTATGCCGGAGATGCCATCAGACAGCCCGTAAGCTGAAAGACAGCCGGTATACCTGCAAGCAGGCAAATCATATCATATAAAAAAATGAAGTTCATCGCTCTTTTCAATAAACGGCCATAAAATTACGGACGGTTTGATGAATCAACAAATTAGTACCGTTAATAATCAGAAATAATTGGAGTGGTATTTGTTAAATCCAATTCGCACGTTATCCGTGCATGAACAGTCGTACTCATGGGTGTCGTAACGGTTGTTTGGGTAGATATGTCTA
>JAITAY010000011.1 GCA_031283915.1 Tannerella sp. | reverse complement strand
TCGAGACTGTCCTTCGCCACACCGTCGAAGTCGTTCACCCGCAGAATGTAGTATTCGGGAAACAGATCGCCGGCTACGGTCTTCCGGTAGAGATTCTGCTGCCGTTCGCTCAGTTGCAGCAGGTCGTGATGGTGAATGCCGTAGAAGTCGTTCCGTCCGTGGTAGACGTAGTCCATCCCCTGTCCCAGTCCGAAGTAGAGAATATTGATGTGGAAAACCTTCCTGACACGGATGTACTCGTCTCCCTCTTGCAGGCTTTCCGTCACGGCTTTGGAAGCGCCGTAGAGCATTCGGTAGAAATAATCCGTCTGGGAATCAATCTGCAGTTCGATGATGAAGATTTCATTTTTGTCATTTTCGGTCAGGATGTCTACCCTGTTGAATTTGTCGTCGGGGGACGTTTTGTTACTGTCGCTTTCGCCGATGTTTCGGATGAAAATGCTCTCTCCCAGCAGGACGGTCAGAAACCCTTCCAGTACATCGAAGTTAGCCTTGTTGCGCAGCAGCCGCTTCAACGCCCAGTCGAAGCGTATCAGGTTCCGTTTGTCGGGCTTGCTTTCAAAATCCATCTCAGTTCCGTTTTTGTTGTCAATAATGCAAAGATAATGTTTTTATGCTTACATTTGCGCCATCGTAAAGTACAAAAATGGAGATTGCAAGTAAATATGCCCCCTCTCTGACAGAGGGGAAATGGTACCGATATTGGTTGGAAAACCGTTTTTTTCATTCCGAACCGGATGAACGTGAACCCTATACAGTAGTGATTCCTCCCCCAAACGTAACGGGTGTATTGCACATGGGGCACATGTTAAACAATACGATTCAGGATATTTTGGTACGCAGAGCGAGGATGTCGGGTAAAAATGCCTGTTGGGTACCGGGAACAGACCATGCGTCGATTGCGACTGAGGCAAAAGTAGTGGCTAAATTGGCGCAGGAAGGTATCCGGAAAACAGACCTCACGCGAGAACAATTTCTGGAACATGCCTGGGAGTGGACACACAAGCATGGCGGCATCATTTTGGAACAGTTGCAAAAGCTGGGCGCCTCCTGCGATTGGGAGCGTACCTGTTTCACCATGGATGAAAAGCGTTCGGAAAGCGTCCTCAAGGTCTTTGTAGATTTATATAATAAAGGTTTGATATATCGGGGTGTGCGTATGGTAAACTGGGATCCGGCCGCCAAAACCGCACTCTCGGACGAAGAAGTCATTTACAGAGAGCAGCAAGGCAAACTGTATTACCTCAGATATAAGATTGTCGGGGAAGACGGATATGCGGTAGTAGCTACGACCCGTCCGGAAACGATTCTGGGAGATACGGCTGTTTGCATCAATCCGAATGATCCGAAAAATGCGCATTTGAAAGGGAAGAAAGTAATTGTGCCGATTGCCGGCCGGGAAATCCCGATTATTGAAGATGAATACGTAGACATTGAATTTGGCACCGGTTGTCTGAAAGTCACTCCGGCGCACGATATCAACGACTACCTGCTGGGCCAAAAGTATCACCTGGAAACGATTGATATTTTCAACGACGACGGGACATTGAACCGTTTCGGTCATCCGTATGAAGGAAAAGACCGTTTCGACGTCCGCAGGGAAATTGAAAACGATCTGATTCAAGCCGGTTTGATGGAAAAAGTTGAACCTTATGAGAATAAGGTTGGTTTTTCCGAACGGACGAACGTTCCCATCGAACCGAAACTGTCCATGCAATGGTTTCTGAAGATGGAGCATTTGGCCAAGCCGGCGCTTGAGGCTGTGATGGACGGCACCATCCGGTTTTATCCCGCCAAATTCAGGAACACATACCGTCACTGGATGGAAAATATCAAAGACTGGTGTATTTCCCGTCAGTTATGGTGGGGGCACCGGATTCCCGCGTGGTATTTGCCGGGAGGAGATTATGTAGTTGCCCGGACGGCGGAACAGGCGTTGTTGCTGGCACGTGAAAAATCAGGAAATCCGGCGTTGGCCATGTCCGATTTGCGGCAGGACGAAGATTGTCTTGATACATGGTTCTCGTCGTGGCTGTGGCCGATTTCCGTGTTTGACGGAATCAATCATCCGCAAAATAAAGACATTGCGTATTATTATCCGACCAACGATTTGGTGACGGCGCCGGAAATTATTTTCTTCTGGGTGGCGCGTATGATTATATCCGGTTTTGAATATCGCAAGCGTCCCTGTTTTTATAATGTATATTTTACGGGGATTGTCCGGGATGAATTGGAGCGTAAAATGTCCAAATCCCTGGGAAACTCTCCCGATCCGATAGAATTGATAGAGCGATACGGCGCCGACGGTGTTCGCATGGGCATGTTACTGGCTTCGCCGGCAGGAAACGATTTGCTGTTTGACGAGTCGCTTTGCGAACAAGGGCGCAATTTCAACAACAAAATCTGGAATGCCTTCCGGCTGGTGAAAGGCTGGAAAACGGACGAACATCTCCCGCAGCCCGAAGCGGCTGCCATCGCGGTGAAATGGTTTCGGGAGCGGTTGAACAGGACGCTGGTCGAAATGAGCGATTCCTTTGAAAAATACCGCCTGAGCGAAGCGATGATGGCGGCTTACAAGCTTTTTTGGAATGAATTTTCGTCCTGGTATCTGGAATTGGTAAAACCCGCTTATGAACAGCCGGTTGATGCGCAGACCTACCGGGATACGCTTGATTTTTTTGACGCTTTGTTGCGGTTGCTGCACCCCTTTATGCCGTTTATCACCGAAGAATTGTGGCAAGCATTGTCGCCCCGTATGGCCGGCGAATCCGTTATGATTGCCTCAATGCCGCAGCCGGACGATGGCTGTCCGGAAGAAACGGAAGCCTGTTTGCTGGCTTTTGAGCGGGCAAAGGAAGTGATTGGCGCTGTTCGAACGATACGGTTGCAAAAGAATCTGTCGAATAGAGAAGCGCTGGTATTGGAAGTGGCAGATACGTCACACGATAGCCGGTTGGATGCGGCGATTGTGAAGATGGCTCATCTGGCGGAAATTCGACCGGTGACGGAGAAGTCGGCGGGCGCCGTTTCGTTTCTGGTTGGTACGACCGAGTATGCCATTCCGTTGGAGAACGGGATGAATGTAGAAGAGGAAAAGACGCGGATGGAAGCGGAACGCCTTTATCTGGAAGGCTTTTTGGCTTCGGTGATGAAGAAGCTCGGCAATGAAAAATTCGTGGCGAATGCCAGACCCGAAGTCGTAGAAAACGAGCGGAAGAAACAGGCGGATGCGGAAAGTAAAATCAAGACCCTGGAAGAAGGGTTGAAGCAATTGAAGCAGAACAACTCACAGTAAACAAAATAACCGGTCGGACGATTTTTCCTCGGGTGAGAGATTGCGTTAAATCCGGAACCGTACACATTTTAATATTTTGAATGATGCAGAACAGAAGAGATTTTTTCAGGCAAAGCCTTGCAGGCGCCTGCATGTTGGGATGGGCGCCCTTTGTTGCGAACGCGCGACAGACAAGGATGAACGACCCTGTAAAACCGAAGCAGCCCAAAGCCGTAAATCCGTTTCACTTGGGAATGGCGGGATTTACGTTTGTGAATTTTGATTTGGACACGACGTTGAAGACGTTGGAACGATTGGACGTACACTATCTGTGCATTAAGAATTTTCATCTCCCGTTCGACAGCACGGACGAACAAATCCAAGCCTTTCACGCGAAATGCGCCGCACACAAGGTGGCCGGTTATGCCGTCGGCCCGATTTACATGAAAAGCGAGGAAGAAGCCGACAACGCCTTTGCCTACGCCAAACGGGTCGGCGTGAAGGTGATTGTCGGCGTGCCCGACTACAAGTTGTTGCCCTATGTAGACAAGAAAGTGAAGGAGTATGACTTTCATTATGCCATACACCTTCATGGGCCGGACATTGAGATTTTTCCGGATGCTACCGATGTATGGGAACATACGAAAGACCTGGACAGGCGTATCGGCATGTGTCTGGATATCGGTCATGACCTGCGCAACGGGTGCGACCCGGTAGCCGATTTAAAGAAATACCACACCCGCGTCTTCGACATACACATCAAGGACGTGACGGATGCCTCCAAAGCAGGTGTCGGCATTGAAATCGGGCGGGGCGAGATTGATTTTCCGGCCTTCATCAGCGCCTTGCGCGAGGTAAACTATACCGGCATGTGCAGCCTGGAATATGAGAAAGACATGAAAGACCCGTTTCTGGGTATTGCCGAGTCCATCGGCTATTTCAAGGCACTTTCGGATTGGCCGGCAGGACAGGCGGACGGGCGATGAAACCGCCTGGCATGACAGCTCATGCAGCGGGATGGAAAAAGGCCGAAGATGCAGGCCAAAAGGCGGGAGTATCCTCTCCTTTACGTTTTGTGTCCTGCATTTTCCGGCTGTGTATCGCTTGCTGTTTGTGGGTGTCGTGCAGTCCGGTTCGTTACGTCGGTATTGAAACGTATGCTCCGGCGAGCATTACCTTTCCCCGGAGCGTAAAAAACGTCCTGATACTGAACAATGCGGCAGCACAGCCGGAAGTGCCGTTTACCTCTGCGGTTCGTGAATCCTCCGACTCGCTCAGGATTGCATCCGACAGTCTCCTCGTCGATTTTTGCCGGATACTGGGCCGGCTAATCGCCGAATCACCTTATTTTGAAGACGTCCGTTTATATGAAGGCCGTTACCGGGCGGATCAAGCCTTTTCTTCCGACGTGAAATTGACGGAAAACGAAGTTCGTCAACTTTGCGAGGAGCACGACGTCCAGGCGGTGATTTCGTTAGACCGGCTGCTGTTCTCCATCCATGAAAAGCTATGGAATATATCGGTACTTGATGTGCTAAACGAGTGGCATGTAGATGTCTCGGGTGTACTGCGCACCTATTTGCCGGACGGGGATACCATGCCGAATGCCGTTTATCTGGCCGATACGGTGATTCCGCGGTTGACATCGGACGACGGGTGGGCCGTATCCACCCTGACGCCGGAACAACTGTTGCATGAAGTAGCTGCATATATGGCGAAGGAGGCATATGTACATTTTGTACCGTACTGGCGCGAGGATATGCGATGGTATTATGTGTCGTCGGATTCCCGCTGGAAAGAAGCCGCCGCGTTTGCAGCGGCGGAACGCTGGGAGAGCGCTACAGCTATTTGGGAAGCCCTTTATGAAAAATCGGTTTCCTGGAAAGCGAAAGCGAGGCTGGCCTCCAATCTGGCCTTGGGGGCTGAGCTGGGCGGTCGATTGACGGCAGCATGGCAATGGGCGAGCCTCGCACATCAATACTTCGCCGAACATTTGAATGCGGACGATTCAACCGTCCGTTTGCAAAAGTCGTATGTGGAGGTGCTGGAGCAGCGAATGGCGGAGGAAAAAATCCTGCGTCGGCAGTTGGAATAGGTGCATTTCAAGGGTCGCTTTACTTATCCGGTGGGCGGAGTGATTCGCTTGATAACCAAATAGTGTGATACATACAGGCAGGATGTATGAACGGTGAACGACGGGGCGGTGAGATGAAAGCGATTAAAAGGTGTGGTAAGAGTCAGAAACACAGCCGCTATCATCAACGTTTCTCCTGCGCCCTGCGTTGCGACACTTTGGATTGCTTCTTCGACTGATTTTCCATCAAGACGGAACAAAATTTCTATCAGGGAGAAAAATTATTTCTATCAGGGAGAAAAAAAAAATTCATCAGGGAGAAAAATTATTTTCGTCAGGGAGAAAAAAAATTTTTGTCAGGGAGAAAATTTATCTTCGTCAAAGATCTCGGAGAGTGGCTTAGGAACTGTCTGGAAATAAACCATCCAAATTTACGGGAGATGTTTTTTGCCATCCAACGACTGAAAATGCGCGCATACCGGGGTATGTAAGCATTTTCAGGAGGAAGTATGGTG
>JAITAY010000063.1 GCA_031283915.1 Tannerella sp. | reverse complement strand
CGGCAATTGATCCGCCGTTTTCCAAATCTCTTTTGCCACTTCGTTCAGGCTGGAGCCTGTGACTTCCGCACGCGGGTATTTTTTCCGCAAGTTGCTGAAGATTTCCTTGACTTGCTGTAAGGTATGCGGCCCGTGATTGTCGCCGGTGAACTGGATGGAGACCACCGTTTTTCCGTCCGGCAGGACCGATTCTTCGCCGTACAGTCCGTCAATCATCAGGATGATTTCGTTGCCGTCGATGTTCCTCCACCGGCAAATTTTCGGAGTTTGCGGGACGATGCTTCCATTGTTGACCCCGATATGCAAAAAGCGGATGCCCTGATTGCACAGAGGCGTAATAATACTGCGCGTATGTCCCGGCACGTCGGTCATTTTGGCCGAAACCGTTTCCTTGCCGTATTTTTTATCCAACCGTTTCGCCAGTTTCAAGGTTGTTTCAAAAATATCGCCGCTTGCCATCTCGGATTGAAAGGTATAAGGCACGCCGTTCCAGACGATGTCGCCGCGCTGGATGGCTTCTTCCATTTTTTTTACGGACTCGGGCTTTGCCTGTTTCATGTAAGCGTCGATCAGCCACGAGCCGGTCGTCCAGACGTATTGGTCGCCGTTTCCTTCTTCCCGAAGCTGTTCGTTGATTTCAATCGCTTTGGGAATAAAATTCTCAATATACGTTTTCTCCACATGGGCGGCAAAATCTGTGTAACCGATATCCAGATGCGTCTTGAAGATGACGTACACCTTTTCGATCTGTTCATTTTGCCCGAAGGCAAACACCGGAATTGCCAGTCCCCACAGAACGGCAATCCATGTAACTAAAATACTTTTTTTCATGTGACTATTCAATTGTGATATACTATAAAATCTAACATCCGAATGTTTACAGGGTATCTTTTTCAGGTGCGTCAAAAAGCTCGGCCAGAAAAACATCACTTGAAACATGCCATTTCCAGAATACGGAAAAGGGATACGATACATCCTGCATCCGTATTAAATGTTCTTTTGCGTCGTTCTTATCTGACTGCAATGAATCCCGGTTTTTTAACGTCCGCCTGTTCCCGATAAATTTGCAGTAATGTTCAAATAACTTTTCATGCAGCGCTTCTCTTGAAATGCCCCGAATACCGGTATTGTCTTCATTATAGCATTTATCCAGCAGATCGGCTGTATTTTTCGTTTTCTCATTGCGGTTTTGGGCTTCGACCACAATGCTGTCATCCGGCACACTCGGACACAAACATTTAATAGCTTGAAATACGTCCGTCGCCGAATCGCAACAGTCCAGCATATCCGTTGTTGTCCCTTTAATGCCATTACACCGGTGACAGGCATAGTATAAATTATTCCAGTCGTATTTTTTGTCGGGATCGCCTTCATGCGGGATAAAATGTTCCACTACAGGGTCGGATACCTCATCTTCGCATAGATAACATTTCCCGTAAAACATTTTCCTTAACGCCATAACGACCTCTTTTGAACGGTAATCGGTCGAACAGTCCGGTCCCGGACAGGGTCGAACCACATTAAACATGAC
This sequence comes from Tannerella sp., assembly GCA_031283915.1. GTDB lineage: Bacteria > Bacteroidota > Bacteroidia > Bacteroidales > Tannerellaceae > Tannerella. Next base: position 28,666 of record JAITAY010000063.1, on the reverse strand, counting down.
CGCCTCCTTCTTCTTCCAGCGTCTCCAGTCCCAGCAGGTAAAACGCTTTCGATTCGCTGTCCAGGACATCTTCGCGTCCTTTGACCCTATCCGTGAGTTCGCGAAGACGCGATAAATCTTTCTGTCCGGCATTGACGATTTCAGCAATTTCCCTGATCGTATTCTCCAGGTTTACGGATATGGGCTTTACATTCCATAAGCCCTTCATCACCGCCGAATAGGTGTAATACGACAAATCTTCGGTAATCGGTTCATTCTTCGCCAAATCGAAAACAACCGTATCAGGCGTTGACATCAGTACAAAAGGGGAATGAGTGGTTACAATAAACTGTATTTTGGGGAACGATCCCGCAAAAAACGGCAATATCAGACGTTGCAGCGATACATGCAGATGCGAATCGATTTCATCAATCAAAACAACGCCTGTCAACTCTTCCGGACTGATTTTGAAATATTCCATACGCATGATCAGTTCCGCATAAATATCGAAGATGGCACGGTAGCCCGCGGAAAGCGTTTGAAACGTATACGGCGGTTTATTTTCCTGACATATCGAAAAACGAAAGTCGTCGGGATTAAATTTCAATGCCACGCCCGGGTCTTCAAAAAGTATTTTCAGATTTCTCCCGAAGTCGACAAACCATCTTTCTATCTCGTCCGCCAGTTCCTGATTTTTATCTATGGCGACAGCCATCGCTTGACGACTTTTCAAATTCACCAGATGCTGTTCGAGATCATTGGCGAATTTGTTGGCCGCGTTCTGCTGTCCGGCCCTTTCTTCTTCTACGGAAACAGCCTTTGCCGTTACAGGTTGAACAATTTCGGAAAGCCGTTTTTCTTCAAAGAATCGAATCACTGCCGTTCTGTTGTCATACATCGAGGAGAAGCGAATCGGATCCGGTATGTCAACCTGTAATCCGTTTTCAAGAGCGTCTATAATGCTTTTAAGGTAGTGTACATCTCTCTTTGCATGACTATGTTCGGCAGTTCCTGTTTGGGCGCTATCCAATACGCTTTGCCTGTACGTCAGTTTATGCTTCATTTCCGGTAAATCTGTTTGCTTTCGCACAACCAGCAACTCCACCTTTCTATAAACCTCTCTCAAGAAAGAAGTTTTTCCCGAGCCGTTTGCGCCGGTAACAATGAGATTTCTGCCGTCCAAATCAATCTTTACGGTTCTGTTCGTATGAGGAATCTCACCGCTTATGCTTTTAATCCACTTGTCCATATACTGTTTTTAATTACAATCCTGTTCCGGAGAACATGCTATTCCGGCGCTGCATCTTTGCAACTGCTGCATACACCTGCCAGCATTATACCTGAAAAACTGAAATAACCCTGTTCATATCTGTTCTAAATTCATTACTCATGTTACGCAGGTTTATCATTTTCGACAGCCTGAACGATTCCCGTCGTCACGCCTTGACGATTCCCGTCGTCACGCCTCGATGCAAAAAAACATGACTTTGCGTAGCATGAATTAATTAATCAAAGTATCGGGAAGCAAAAGTAAGAAATAATTTCACTTCCCGATTCCTGTTTTCGGGATTAAATCAATTATAGATAATCCGGATTTTGCAGGAGAATGCCGTTACTCTTGTCTATTTCCGACTGCGGAAGCGGCCAGTGATAGTTTCGTTTCTCGAAAGTCCGGTTGACAACACCCTCCGACGCATCCATGTTCAACTTTTCTTCGGCAACCTTCCAGCGTTTGACGTCGTCATACCGAAATCCCTCGAAAGCCAGTTCGATACGCCTCTCCTTGCGGATGGCCTGACGCATCTGCTCTTTGGTAAGTCCGCCGGCCAGGGGAGGCATGGCAATGCCGGTTCGCGCTCTGATTTGATTGATGGCATTGTACACCTCTTCTACGGGGCCATCCAGTTCGTTGACCACTTCCGCGTGCATCAGCAACACTTCGGCATATCGCATCAGCGGCCAGTCCGAGCTGAGGTTTTTCGTATACTCGTCCAAAGCGTTTGTCCCCGTTACGACTTTCCAGAAACCGAATCCCGAAAGCGAGGGGCCGGAGTTGGCAGAAAAGCCGTTTTCAAAGGTGACAATTTCCGTAAACATCGTTCTCGACATGCGCGGGTCCCGGTTTTTGTAAACGTCTGCCGGGTCATACAGCGGATTGCTTTCCGAAAAAGGCGTTCCGTCGATAAATTCATACTCTTCGGCAAAGTTTTTCAGCGGCTGGCACCGTCCGCCTAAACCAACAGACTTGCAATAACCGATATAGGGACCTTCATTGCCTCCCGCATAAGCGGGATTAAGCGGCCCTACATAATTCACCGTAAAGATAAATTCCGGATTTCCGTCCTGTTCGCCCAAATCGTCGCAGAATAACCCTCGATAGGAAGATTCGATGCGGTAAAAGCCGGTATTGATAATCTCGCCCGTCAATTGCCTGACCTGGTTCATTACGTCCGGCTTTGCCGTTTGGTCGTCATGATACGCCGTATAAATCAACGCACGGGCTTTGACTACCTGCGCAGACGTTTTCACGAAATGACCGTTGTTTTTGGCAAAAGCGACTGCCGGCAAATGTGCAATGGCATAATCCAGGTCGGCTATTACCTGGTTATATATCGCACTTTCTTCGGCCTTGGGCTGGTCCTGGTTTTCATACGTCAAGGGTTCAACAATCAGGGGAACCGATCCGTAGAACTTGTACAGTTCAAAATAGGCCATTCCCCGCAAAAGCCTTGCCTCTGCCTCATACAACGCCCGTTCTTCGTCGCCGAGATTCGAACCGGCATATTCCGCCAGGTTTTTCAGGAAAAGATTATACCGGGCAATACGTGTGTATGAAGTCGTATACAATTCATTAATACTACCTCCTATAGTGGGAGTAATGGGACCTCTGGATATGCTTTCCGCAGCCGCTCCGTATCCGTTGTCGCTCACACATTCGAATATGGGCACACCCCAGGTATACACTTGATTTTGCAACAACGCATAACAGGATGCTAACGCCTTATCCAGGTCGGCTGTGGAAGTGAAAAACACTTCTGTCGACAATCGGTCGGTCGGTTGCTTGTTTAGAAAATCATCCGAACAGGCATTCAATACAATGGCCAGGATAAAAACAAGGCCGGTTTTATTCAATATCTTTTTCATATCAGTTCTGTTTTAAAATTCAATATTACAACCAAAAGAAACTACTTTATTCTGGGGATAACTTACATAACGGCCGTTTCCGCTCCTTTCCGGGTCAAGGCCTTCATAATTGGTGAAGGTAAGCAGATTATCGCCCGAGAAATAGATCCGCAACCGGCTTAATCCCACTTTGCCGATCAGATTCCCCGGCAACGAATAACCGAACTGCAAGGTCTTCAATCTGAAATAGGAATTGTCCTTCAATAAATACGTGGAAGGATGACTGTATGAAACCGGATCGCCCAGCATCACGTATTTGGTGGAATGGTTTTCCGGCGTCCATGCATTTGCGAACTGGTCTTTCGTGGGAGCGGAACCTTGCACAAATGGTTGGAGTCCCCATCCTGTAACATATACTTTTGATCCGGCTACGCCCTGGAAGAATCCATACAGGTCGAATCCCTTCCATGCGCCGTTCAGCGTAAAGCCATACGTACAATCCGGAAATACGCCCTTTTCCATCGGCACGCGGTCCGTGTTATCAATTTTGTTATCGCCGTTGACATCCTTGTATTTCAACATGCCGGGCTGGGTGTTTTCACCGAACTGTTTCGGAGCGTTAGCCACTTCTTCGGCCGACTGGAAAATGCCCTCCACCTGTAGCAGATAGAACGTGTTCCAGGGTCGTCCTTCTTCGCGCATGACCGAGCCGCCGTCTTCCCATGTGCCGAACTCGACAAGTTTGTTTTTGAATCCGCCGACAATTACGCCCACATCATACGTCAATCCTTTCCAAATACCATTCTGTACCCGATCCTGATATTTGATATCCAGATCGTAGCCGGTGTTTTGGACGGAACCGTTATTGATGGTAGGAGCCGACAAACCAACTAATGCGTTTACCTGAGCGCTTCGCAGGATGTCCGTCGTCAGTTTCCGGTATACATCCAGCGTCAGGGAAAGTTTGTTGTAAAGGGTCACATCCAGTCCCAGTCCCGTTGTCGTGGTTGTCTCCCATTTGATGTTGTAATTGTTCAGGCTCGTCTGCGCCACGCCCTGTACCAGCGTAGAATTATCAAACGGGTATACGCCCGAAAAACTCAGCATGGCCTGATAGGGATACAGACCGATATTCTGGTTACCCAACTGTCCCCAGGAACCTCTGATTTTGAGATTGGACAGCCAGTTCCTTGTCGATTCCATGAACTGTTCTTCCGATATTCGCCATCCGGCCGAAAAAGAAGGAAATAGACCCCATCTGCTATCCGGCGACAAACGCGACGTGCCGTCATAACGCATGTCGGCTTCCAGCAGATATTTATCCCGGAAACTGTAATTCAGCCGTCCGAATACGGATTGCATCGCCCAGGCGTTACTGGTTCCGCTGTTGGTCTGTCCGTCCGGTGCGCCTGCATTTAACTCGGGGATGAGCGGGGAAGCATACTCCCTGCGGTAAGCGCCCATTTCGTTATATTTGTTCTCTTCACTGCTATACCCGAACATGACTCCCACTTGATGAACTCCGAACCGTTTGTTATAATCCAGATAAGAATGCAGATTCGTATAAAGCGTATGAGTATTACTCTTATTCAAGCTTGTAGACAGCTGATAACCATCACCATGAGGATAGCGGTAGATTTGTTCATAAAACGAATTGCCGACAAAAGCGGAAAACTGAGATGTCCGGTAATTGGTTGCGGCCTTGACATACCAGTGCAGTCCGTCCAGGATTTCAAAGTCCGACCAGGCTTGTGCCTTCACGTCGTAGTCGTCGGTCGTAGTCGGCTGTTCTTTAAGCATCAGATACGGATTCCAGTTACATTCTTCAAAAGGATAGGCTCTCCAGGAATAGCGTCCGCTGCCGTCCGGCAACGTCGGCATATACGTTGGGGCCTGTGCCAGTACGCATCCGAAATAATTTTCCTGTCCGCTGCCTTCCTCGCCCTTGACGCCTTTTTTCAGATTCACATTCACGCCGATCTTCAGTCTTTTGCTGACATCCGAAACAATATTCAGTTGACCGTTATACCGTTTGTACCAGAACGCCTCCATTGTGCCTTTTTCATCAAAATAGCCTAACGAAAAATTGTAGCGCGTCTGTTTACCGCCACTCACGCTCAGATTGTGCATCTGGGTAGGCGCCGGATTGACGATGAAATCGACCCAGTCGAAATTGGGATACTGGATCCGGTCCGTCGCATTCCGGTATTTTTCGATTTCTTCCTGCGGATATTGCCGGGCAGGCATGTCGACGCCATAATTCGTGTTGCGAATCCGCGTATTCCAGGCCGTCATGTAATCGGCGGAATTGGTCACCATATCCAGCATTTTGGTCGGCGAGTGGATACCGTAATTGTAATGATAAGCCACTTTCAGCTTTCCGTCGGGACTGCTGCCGTCTTTTGTGGTCACCAGTATGACGCCGTTGGCCGCTCTTGAGCCGTAAATGGCTGCCGATGCGGCATCTTTCAATACGGATACCGACTGAATCGTATTCGGATCCAGCGATGCCATATCGCCTTCTACGCCGTCAATTAACACCATCGGGTTGACTCCCGCGCCGCTAAAGGTGCCGTATCCATGAATCTGCATGGTAAAACTACCTCCGGGCTGTCCGTTATTCTGTACGACCCTGACGCCGGGCAATAATCCCTGTAACATGGAGACCGCGTTGATCACCGGACGTTTGGTGATGGCTTCCCCGGAAATGGAGGATACCGAACCGGTCAGGTTTACTTTCTTCTGAGTGCCGTACCCGACGACGACGACTTCTTCCAACGCTTTGGCATCTTCCAGCAGTGTTATTAACAGGGGTTTATCCCCCCCCCCCCTCGTGGTAATGCGCTAATTTCCTGTGAGATATAGCCGACAAAAGATACCTGCAATACGGCTCTGTCCGAAACGCTCAGCGAAAACTTTCCTTCCACATCGGTGACAGTCCCGTTCGTAGTCCCTTTTTCCATGATATTCGCCCCGATGACCGGCTCGCCTTTTTCATCGACCACGGCGCCCGTGACGTGTTTACCCTGCTGGGTGACGGAAACGGAGGTATGGAATGTGCCTTTGGGAGCGATGATGATGTGGCTGCCCAGGATGTTGAAATCCACGTTCTGATTTTTCAACGCCTGCGAGAGCGCCGACATCACCGACTCGTTTTTCACGTTGACGGTAACCAGTTGCTCGAGGTCAACGTCCCTGATATCAAACCAGAATGAGTAGGAAGTCTGCGTCTTGATAGCAGTAAAGACCTCGCTCACCGGTTTGTTTTGCAACCGAATGGACACTTTCGCTTCCTGCGAATCATTGATGGCAGACAGCGAAGCAATACTTATACACATACATACAAATGTCATTTTCATGACCGAAAAAGCTTTTTTTACATAGTTAGTTCGACACAAGGGTCGTTTGTTCAATTTTTTGTTATACATTTCTATTGATTTTAAGGATTGAAATTTAAATTAATACTCACTGATCCGGAAGAGGTTGCTACCTCTTTCGGTTCGCCTTCATCAGGCTGCTGTCCATTTTCTACATTTCTTTTTCCATAGGCATTCCGGTTTCGTCGTTCGACATAAAAACAATATACTTCCATGATAACAACGGCAAAACCACAGCCGCATGACGAAGCGACATACGGTGCACAGTCCTGTGCCGTTTCTTCGAACGCCACGCCTGTCAGACTGTCCATGAACAGATTCATCCGATATTCATCCGGTTGATTTTGCATAGTTATCATGACCCTTTTCTATAAAGACAAATGAAAAGGTTTTTCGGGTAAACGAAAAATGCTTTTTTTTCATGGCGACAGCAAAAAAAACGGGCAGCGGGAACAGACCTTCAAAAATAGTGTAACAGGAACTTTTTCCGCCTGCCCGTCCCGTCGGTTATACTGCACACGGTATAGTTTTGTGCATTGCCCGTCAGCATAGAAAAGGGCATCCGTCCACGCGCCTTCTTGCCCTCCTTTTTTATCCGTCAGTTTTAACTCAATGTCATCAAGTTAAGCGCTAAAAGGCTGTAGTAGAGCATCCCGATAGGGATGCATCGCTCGGTAGATAAACCGATATAACCCTATATCGCATCCTGTTAAGGATGCATCCCTAACGGGATGCGGATAGAGACGTCGCAAAAATGCTACCGAGCGATGCATCCCTATCGGGATGCCGGAAACAAAATCTTAACTTGATGACATTGAGTTTTAACTGACGGATATAAAGGCGGGTAAAAAGGCGCATGGGCGGATACCCTTTTCTATGCTAACGGGCAATGCACAAAACTATACCACGCGCAGTATAAAACCGACGGCAATCGGGTGGAATGGGGCTAAAGCCCTGCGGAGACATGGCCGGAAGTTTTGTCACACTTTATTTATACAGTATTCGGTATCGCTTAGAGCATTGCCCGGTAACGGAAGGATTAAACATACGGTTCATTGCCCGAAGGGCATACCTGTCCATAGCAAACGGATACCATACAGCCCTATCTCCGATTCCTATGGATAAGCCAACCTTATGATATCGACGTTTCCTAATCATTAATCATTATTCCCCCCCATTCCGTATTCGGGTTCCTGCCCATCACAAAGTCGAGCGTACCGCCGTTCATGATGTCGGCATAGTCGATATAGCAACGGTCGTATGATTTGCCGTTCAATTTGGCCGACTGTATATACACATTTTCCGGCGAATTGTTAGAGGCGTTCACCGTGAACGTTTTTCCGTTGGGAAGGCTCCAGACAATACGGTCGAACAGCGGCGAGGTCAGTTCAAAACGCGTCTCGCCGGGACATACCGGATGCATCCCGCTTGCGGCAAGTATATACCATGCCGACATTTGCCCGAGGTCTTCGTTACCTACCAGACCTTCTACTCCTGTTTTGTAGGCATGTTCGCAGATAAAACGCGACCATCGTTGCGTCTTCCACGGCTCGCCGAGACGATTGTAGAGGAAGGAGATATGATGCACCGGTTCGTTGGCGTGGTTATAGCAATCGTTCCAGAGCATATCGGCGGGAGTGTTCTCAAACATACTGTCCAGGTCGGCGATAACGGTTGCTCTTCCGCCCATCAGTTCGACCATTCCGTCTATATCGTGAGGCACAAACCATCCCTGTTGATAGGGATTCGATTCGGCGCATCCGTAACCATGCTGCAAGCGTCCCTTGGGAGGCAGGGGAGCAAAGGCACCATCGGCCTGTCGCGGGCGGAACCAGTGCATTTCGTCTTTGTCCCAGATGTTCCGGTACGATTGCGAGAGTTGGAGATATTTCTCCCGTTCGGACGTCTTGCCGAGCAGACGCGCCCATTCCGCCATGCACCATTCGGTATACGCATGTTCGAGCGTGTTTGAAATGCGGAACGAGTGCCCCCATTCGCCGTTGCCGAAACGTTCGGTGGTAGCCACTGCATATTTCCATGCCTTTTCGACGTCGAATCCGCGGATTCCCTTTGCGTATGCGTCGGTAATAACGGAGATGGCGGGATTTCCCAACATGCAACCGCTGTATGCATTCATGAACTCCCAGCGTTCGAGATACCCCATGCCGCTCTCTTCGGCAAGCGTAACAAGCGAGTTGATAAGGTCGTTCACCAGATCGGGCGCAATAATCGTCTGTAGCGGCATTTGGCTTCGGAAGACGTCCCAGCCGCTGAAGATCGTCCGTTTACGGAACGACGCTGTGGTATGGATTTTCCCGTCTCCGCCGACATATTTCCCGTCTGCGTCGCTGAATATCCGCGGGTCTAAGGTTGCATGATAGAAAGCGGTATAGAAAATGGTGCGTTGCGCTTCCGTTGCGCCGGTGATGGCGATTCGTCCCAGCGCCTCGTCCCAGCGCAAGCGGGTTTGTTCGCGTACTTTGTCGAAATCCCAGTGTGGTATTTCGACTTCGAGGTTTTGGCGCGCGCCCGCTTCGCTGACAAACGAAATGCCGACTTTCATGAGCGCCTGTTCGTTTGCCGAGGTTTCAAATTCGGTGAAAAAGCCAAGATGTTTTCCTTCGTATGCCTTCACATTGCGAATGATTTGCGAGCCGGCAACGATTTGCTGATAGGCGTCGCTTGTCACATCGTCTATTTTTCGCGCCTGCCCGTCGGGAATATCGGCGCTCCATACACCCGTGTTTTTCAGTGGCTGCGAAAACTGCGCGTAATAATACACGGTATAACGCGCATTTCCGGAGCCATATCCCCAGCCGCCTTCGTTGGGTGTACATTCCATTCGTCCGGCGATGGTGTGGTCATCGACGATTCGTACCGTTTGCCATGCCGACGTACCGGCTACTCTGCGTGCCAAATCAATCTGTATCCGCGAAGTTTTGCTTTCGGGATAGGTAAAACGAAGCATACCGGCATGAGGAGCGACGGTGGTCTCTACTCGAATATTATAGTCGGTGAGATGGACGGCATAATATCCGGCTTGGGCTGTTTCGGTCGCCTTGTCATAATGCGAACGATACCCGTCTTCGGTTTTTTGAGGCTTGCCGGCAACGACTTTGAGGTCGCCGACGGTGGGCATGGTCAGGAAATTACCCAAATCGCCGCCCCAGCCGATGCCGCTCATTTGTGTCATCGCAAAACCCTCGATGGTCGTATGTTCATAACTATAACCGGGTCCATTATCGCCACCGGTAATGGTGTTGGGGCTTGCCTGCACTGTCCCGAAAGGAGACGCCGCGCCGGGAAATGTCTTTCCCAAACCATGATTCGCACGTGCCGCACTCATGTTTGTACTGGCTCCGATAAACGGATCTGCGTAATCGGAAATACGCTGCTCCGGCGTTGCCTGCCTGCAATTGCTGCATACACACGCCAACATTATACATGAAAAAACGGAAATAAGTCTGTTCATATTTGTTCTAAGTTGGTTAATTAAAATATTGAGAAGCAAAAGTAAGAAATAATTCCGGTTCGCTTCGCGATTTTGTGTTTTCGGCATGACGGGATGGGGAATAATAAATAGTGTAACAGGAACTTTTTCTGCCTGCCCGTTGGGACTGAACAAAAAGCTCGTTGTTTCATTATTGGCCGGTTTTGCTGTATGGGTTGTTGGCAAGTGAGGCGGGCTGTTCCACGAAACAGGGGGAGGTTGTCCGAAAACTCTTTGACCGCTTTCATTTTGCTATGTCATTCTGAATGTAATGACACGTCGCCCCGCGAGAGGGACGAGATGTTGACAATTTCTTCGGTCAAATCGTTTTTTGCGATTTGACCGTCGTTCACGGGAGCGGCATACCATTTTACCTTGCTCCGGCCTTGCGGGTTTTCCCGCTGAATAAGTTTGTATTTCATGCGTTTAACTGTTTGGAATCCGCATTTGAATGTTCTTGAATTTCCATACGTGAGGAATTATTTTTTCTCACGTATGGAAATTTATTTCCTCACGTGTGTAGGTTTTTTGTTGACCGTGAAAAAAATTTCCTCACAGATGACGAAAATTCGGACAAAAGTACAGGGAGAATATATACTGCACGCGGTATTGTTTTATGCATAAAGAGGTGGTTAGTGGTTAGAAAAAAAAGTGCAACAGCGCCTCCGCAAGGCTTTAGCCCAATCCCCCCACATTGCCGGCGGGAAAGAAGGCGGGCAATAAGGCGTGGGCGGATGCCCTTTTCTATGCTGACGGGCAATGCACAAAACTGTACCGCGTGCAGTATAACCATATTGGCCACCCTGAAGCTATGGGTTCGGGGTGGCTGAAGCCGTAGGTTCGGGGTGGCCGAAGCTACAGCCTCGGGAGGCCTGAATAATGATGAATGATTAGGGTATACCACGCGCAGTATAATCATTAACCATTAGCAACGCCTCCGCAGGGCTTTAGCCCAATCCCCCCACATTGCCGTCAGTTTTAACTGACGGGAAAAAAGGCGGGCAATAAGGCGCGTGGGCGGATGCCCTTTTCTATGCTGACGGGCAATGCACAAAACTGTACCGCACGCAGTATAAATACGGCGTGCTTAAACAACAAAATCCGCTCATGTTTTACGGGATGAAAAGATTTACCTGATTGCAGGGATGGGGCTTTGAGTTTTAGAATATTGTGAATCAACGTTTATTCTGCTGTTTCCGGAATTTGGGCGAAAGCCCTGTTTGTTTGGTAAACTGGTGTGTGAAATGGCTTCTGTGGGAAAAACCGGCGAGTTGCGCTATTTCCTGAATGTTCATATCCGGATATTGCAGTAAAAGCTGCTCGGCTTCTTCAATGCGCAGTCTGCCAATCCAGCGGCTAAAGGTTTGTTTTTTGTAATTATTCAGGTAGGCGGACAGATAGCAGCGGTTGGTGCATAACCCCGCCGCCAGCTTGTCGAGCGTAATTCCCTGCTGCGTAAAACCTTTACCGGATATCCGTTGGGTTATCCTCGTTTCAATGGAAGCGAAAGCTGCAGGATATGGCAGGGACGGACGCAAAAAACAGGTAATCACACATCCTTGGCTCCGTGGCAAAGCATAATACCTGCTCCCACTCGTTCACCCCCTCCCCACGCAAATTATCTCTGTAGCGAGTGGGGGGCTTTTTGTTCAGTCCCGGAAAAATCAGGAACAAAAACAGGAACAGCGGAATACAGGTAGAAAAGGGCATCCGGCAAAAACATCCTGTGAGGGACGAAATACCGGTATTCCTACCGCCGAACCGTTGAGCGTCGGTCGATACCGAATCATGGCGCGTCAAAACCATACTACACTAAAAAATCCCGCAAGCTGGATGCTTACGGGATTTCCTGTCTTCCATAAAACCCTGTTCCGGGCTTTTTTGCTATTTCTTGAACTCAGCCAAACCGCTGCCTTTACCGCCAATCCGTTCAAAATCATCTTTCAGACCGACGGTCAAGCGATCGAACTCGCGCTGTCCGGTACCGGCCGGTATCAAGTGTCCGCAAATCACGTTTTCCTTCAGACCTTCCAGACGGTCTGTCTTTCCGCTGATCGCAGCTTCGTTCAGTACTTTGGTCGTCTCCTGGAAGGACGCGGCCGACATGAAACTTGTCGTTTGCAGGGCTGTGCGCGTGATTCCTTGCAGGATCTGATTCGTCGTGGCAGGGAAGGCATCACGTACTTCCACCGCTTTTTTGTCGCGGCGTTTGAGCATACTGTTCTCATCCCGGAGCTTGCGCACCGTCACAATCTGCCCGGCCTTCAACGTTTGCGATTCACCGGCATCAACCACGACTTTCTTCCCCCAGATACGGTCGTTTTCTTCCATCACATCCAGTTTGTCCACAACCTGTTGTTCCAGGAAGCGGGTATCGCCCGGATCAACGATTTCGACCTTGCGCATCATCTGACGCACAATGACCTCGAAATGCTTGTCGTTGATTTTCACGCCTTGCAGGCGGTATACATCCTGTACCTCATTGACGATGTATTCCTGCACGGCTGTCGGCCCCTTGATGGCCAGAATGTCAGCCGGCGTAATCGCCCCGTCGGACAAGGGCATACCCGCGCGTACATAGTCATTTTCCTGCACCAGCAATTGCTTGGACAGCGGTACCATGTATTTTTTTGCCTCTCCCAGTTTGGACGTTACGGTGACTTCACGATTTCCGCGTTTGATTTTGCCGAAGCCTACTTCGCCGTCGATTTCGGACACTACGGCCGGATTCGACGGATTACGCGCTTCGAACAGTTCGGTGACACGCGGCAAACCGCCCGTGATGTCGCCCGTTTTGCCTACGGCACGCGGGATTTTTACCAGCACTTCGCCCGTAGTGATGGATTCGTTGGCCTCTTTCACCACATGAGCGCCCAACGGTAACGAATACGTTTTCAGGATGTTCTTTTTGGCGTCCAGAATATGCGCTGCCGGGATCTTCGTCTTGTCTTTGGATTCAATGATAATCTTTTCCTTCAAACCGGTCGTTTCATCGCTTTCCATCTTGTAGGTGACGTTTTCAATCATGCTCTCAAACGACAGTTTGCCGGACATTTCCGAGACAATCACCGCATTGAACGGATCCCATTCGATGACCGTATCGCCCTTTTTCACTTCCTGTCCACTGGTGAAATGCAGTTTCGAGCCGTATGGAATGTTGTGTGTGTGCAACACAATCTTCGTATTCGGGTCCAGGATACGCAACTCGGCCAAACGGCTGACAACGATCAGGCATTTGTCCTGTTCCGATTCGACTGTACGTAATTCGTCAATTTCAATCACGCCGTCGAATTTGGATACCAGACTGCTTTCCGTCGCAATGTTCGATGCAATACCTCCCACGTGGAATGTTCGCAGCGTCAACTGCGTTCCCGGCTCGCCGATGGACTGAGCCGCCGTCACACCGACCACTTCGCCTTTCTGTACCATTTGATTGGTGGCCAGGTTACGCCCGTAACATTTGGCACAGACGCCTTTCTTGGATTCGCACGTCAGTACCGAACGGATTTCTACGCTTTCAATCGGCGATTCCTGTATCTTCCTCGCCGCATCCTCGCGAATTTCTTCTCCGGACTGTACCAGTATCTCACCCGTAATCGGGTGGATAATATCGTGAACGGAAACACGCCCGAGAATACGTTCATAGAGCGACGCAATGACTTCCTGGTTATTTTTCAGTTCGGTGCAAAGCAATCCGCGCAGGGTGCCGCAGTCTTCTTCGTTGACAATCACATCGTGCGATACGTCGACCAGACGGCGTGTCAGATATCCGGCGTCAGCCGTTTTCAGCGCCGTATCGGCCAAGCCTTTACGGGCACCATGCGTAGAGATGAAATACTCCAGCACAGACAATCCTTCCTTGAAGTTGGACAGAATCGGGTTTTCAATGATTTGCCCGCCTTCGGCGCCGCTCTTCTGCGGTTTTGCCATCAGACCTCTCATGCCGGATAACTGGCGAATCTGTTCCTTCGAACCGCGCGCTCCGGAATCCATCATCATAAATACCGAATTGAAGCCGTCGTTATCGGCAGTCAACTGGTCAATCAGCGTTTTGGACAACTTGCTGTTGACATGCGTCCATGCGTCGATAATCTGATTATATCGTTCATTATAGGTAATGAACCCCATGCTGTAGTTGCTCGTAATCTGCTCCACTTCATCATAGCCTTCCTTTACAAGCGCATCTTTTTCGGGCGGAATCAATACGTCGGACAGGTTGAAGGACAAACCGCCCTTGAAGGCCATGTGATAACCCAGGTTTTTGATGTCGTCCAGGAACTGGGCTGTCCGTGCAACGCCGCACTTTTTAATGACATCGCCAATGATGTCTCGCAATGCCTTTTTATCCCATACCTTGTTGATGAATCCGACACTCTTGGGTACATATTCATTTACCATCAAACGCCCTACGGATGTTTCCGTTAATTCACGGGTACCATTGCCGTCTACATCATTGATATAAACCTTGATAGGCGCATGAATATCTACTTTTTTCTCGTTGTAGGCAATGTTTGCTTCTTCCGGAGCGTAGAAAATCAAACCTTCGCCTCTGGAATAGGGACGAAGCTTGGTGATATAATACAGTCCCAGCACCATGTCCTGCGAAGGTACCGTAATCGGTGCGCCGTTGGCAGGATTCAATATATTGTGAGAAGCGAGCATCAGCATCTGCGCTTCCAGAATAGCTTCGTTGCCTAACGGTAAATGGACAGCCATCTGGTCGCCGTCGAAGTCGGCATTGAATGCTGTACAGGCCAGCGGATGCAATTGAATAGCTTTTCCTTCAATCAATTTCGGTTGAAAGGCCTGTATGCCGAGACGGTGCAACGTCGGCGCACGGTTCAGTAATACCGGATGTCCTTTCATCACATATTCCAGAATATCCCATACAACAGGCTCCTTGCGGTCTACGATTTTCTTTGCCGATTTGACGGTCTTCACAATTCCGCGTTCAATCAACTTGCGGATGACAAAAGGCTTGTAAAGTTCGGCCGCCATGTCTTTCGGCAAACCGCACTCGTGCATTTTCAATTCCGGGCCGACCACAATCACCGAACGCGCAGAGTAGTCTACACGTTTCCCCAACAGATTCTGACGGAAACGTCCCTGCTTCCCTTTCAGGCTGTCGGACAGAGATTTCAACAGACGGTTGGCATCTGTCTTGACGGCGCTTGATTTGCGGGAATTATCGAACAGCGAGTCAACGGCTTCCTGTAACATGCGTTTCTCATTGCGCAGAATCACTTCCGGCGCCTTGATGTCAATCAACCGTTTGAGGCGGTTGTTACGAATGATGACGCGGCGGTACAAATCATTCAAATCGGATGTCGCAAAACGTCCTCCATCCAGCGGCACTAACGGGCGCAATTCCGGTGGAATTACCGGCACAACCTTGATAATCATCCATTCGGGTTTGTTTTTTCCTTTGGATGTGCGGAACGATTCAACTACCTGCAAACGTTTCAAGGCTTCGTTCTTACGCTGCTGGGACGTATCGGTCATGGCGTGGTGACGCAAGTTATAGGATAAGGAATCCAAATCCAGCCGCGCCAGCAAATCATACACCGCTTCCGCACCGATTTTGGCGACGAATTTGTTGGGGTCGGTATCTTCGAGCAATTGATTCTCTTTCGGCAGGTTGTCCAGAATCTGCAAATATTCCTCTTCCGAGAGTAAATCCAGTCCAGTCACCGTATTGACGCATCCCGGCTGAATCACTACGTAGCGCTCATAATAAATGACCGCATCCAGCTTTTTGGTTGGCAGACCCAGCAGATAGCCAATCTTGTTGGGTAGCGAACGGAAATACCAGATATGCGCTACGGGAACAACCAGATGAATGTGTCCCATGCGTTCGCGACGCACTTTCTTTTCGGTCACCTCCACACCGCAACGGTCACAGACAATACCTTTGTAACGAATACGTTTGTATTTTCCGCAATAACACTCATAATTCTTCACCGGCCCGAAAATACGCTCACAAAACAGACCGTCGCGTTCCGGTTTGTAGGTACGATAGTTAATCGTTTCCGGCTTCAATACTTCACCGCTCGAATTTTCCAGAATCTCTTCGGGAGAGGCCAGTCCGATGCTTATCTTGGTGAAGTTACTCTTTATCTTGTTATCCTTTCTAAAAGCCATCTTAATTCTGTTTACAAAGAGTTATGTTTATTCTAATGTGAGGCTCAGGCAGAGACCTCTCAATTCATGCAGCAATACGTTCAGCGATTCCGGAATGCCGGGTTGCATCATGGTTTCGCCCTTGACGATTGCTTCGTAAGCTTTGGATCGTCCGACCACGTCGTCCGATTTAATGGTAAGGATTTCCTGCAGGACGTGTGCTGCGCCGAAGGCTTCCAAAGCCCAGACCTCCATCTCTCCGAAGCGCTGGCCGCCAAACTGGGCTTTACCGCCCAGCGGTTGTTGCGTAATCAGCGAGTAGGGGCCGATGGAACGCGCGTGCATCTTGTCGTCAACCATGTGCCCGAGTTTCAGGAAGTAGGTCACGCCTACAGTTGCCGCCTGGTCGAACCGTTCGCCCGTGCCGCCGTCGTACAGGTAAGTCTTACCATAGCGCGGCAGTTTGGCTTTGTCTGTCCATTTGTTCAAATCGTCAATCGAAGCGCCGTCGAAAATGGGCGATGCGAATTTCACGTTTAACTTCTGACCCGCCCAACCTAATACGGCTTCGAAGATTTGACCGAGATTCATGCGCGAAGGTACACCCAACGGATTCAAGCAGATATCCACCGGCGTTCCGTCTGCGAGGAACGGCATGTCTTCCTGACGTACAATCTTCGAAACAATGCCTTTGTTTCCGTGGCGCCCGGCCATCTTGTCCCCAACCTGAATCTTACGTTTCTTGGCAATATATACTTTGGCAATCTGCACGATACCTGTCGGCAGTTCGTCGCCTATCGTCAAGTCGAACTTTTTCCGGCGCAATTCCGCATCCAGTTCCTTGTACTTCTTCAGATAATTACCAATCAGCCTCTTAATCAATTCATTCTTATGTGCATCCGTCGTCCACTTGCTGATTTGTACCACATTGTAATCTATTTCCTCCAGCGCTTTCCGCGTGAATTTGGATCCTCTGGGAATCACGTCCGTATTCAGATAGTCCTTCACTCCCTGTGATGTCTTTCCACTGGTCAGGAGGAGCAATTTTTCAATCAGAGCGCTTTTCAGGCCGGCGATTTTCTTTTCATACTCTTCATCCAGCTTCGGCAACACCGCTTTGTCAGTCAACCGGGTTGTTTTCTTCTTGATATTTCTGAAAAAGAGACTTGTATCAATCACTACGCCATGCAACGAAGGCGTTGCTTTCAGAGAAGCGTCCTTCACATCCCCGGCCTTATCACCGAAGATGGCGCGCAACAGTTTTTCCTCCGGAGACGGGTCGGATTCGCCTTTCGGCGTAATTTTTCCAATCAGGATGTCGCCCGGTTCGACATGGGCGCCGACACGGATAATGCCTCGCTCGTCCAAATTCCGGATGGCATCTTCGCTGACGTTCGGAATGTCGGATGTCAATTCTTCCATACCACGCTTGGTTTCACGCACTTCCAGAATATATTCGTCTACGTGTACCGAAGTAAAGAAATCTTCACGAACCATTCGCTCGTTCAAGACAATTGCGTCCTCGTAATTATATCCCTTCCAGGGCATGTAAGCCACTTTCACGTTCCGTCCCAACGCAAGTTCACCGTTTTGGATGGAATAGCCTTCCGTCAGAACATCACCGGCTTTTACACGTTGTCCGGTCTGACAGACCGGCTGCAAATCTACCGTCGTACTTTGATTGGTCTTGCGCCATTTAGGAATCTGATATGATTTCAGGGAATCCTCGAAACTGACAAATTCCTCGTCCTCCGTGCGGTCATATTTGATTTTGATGCAAGTAGCATCTACATATACGATTTCGCCGTCGCCTTCGGCAATGATCTGTGTGCGTGAATCACGCGCTACCTGACCTTCGATGCCGGTGCCGACAATAGGTGCATCCGTACGGATAAGCGGCACGGCCTGTCGCATCATGTTCGAACCCATCAAGGCGCGGTTTGCGTCATCGTGTTCGAGGAACGGAATCAACGAAGCGGCGATGGAAGCAATTTGCGTCGGCGAAACGTCCATCAGGTTCACCTGGCTGGGATCGACTACCGGGAAATCAGCTTCATAGCGCGATTTTACTTTGTCACGGATAAACCGTCCATCGTCGTCCAAAAGCGCGTTGCCTTGAGCGACAATTTTATCTTCTTCTTCTTCCGCCGTATAGTAGGACAATGCTTCCTCCGTAAACAGGACACGTCCGTTTTCCACCTTGCGGTAAGGCGTGGCAATAAATCCCAAATCGTTGATCTTGGCATACACGCACAACGACGAAATCAGCCCGATGTTCGGGCCTTCCGGCGTTTCAATCGGACAAAGGCGTCCATAATGCGTATAATGCACGTCACGCACCTCAAATCCGGCGCGCTCGCGCGACAAACCGCCCGGCCCCAGAGCCGACAGACGACGCTTGTGCGTAATCTCCGCCAGCGGATTGGTCTGATCCATAAACTGCGACAGGGCATTCGTCCCGAAGAATGAATTGACTACCGACGAAATGGTTTTAGCGTTGATCAGGTCAATCGGCGTAAACACTTCGTTATCACGCACGTTCATGCGCTCTCGAACGGTGCGGGACATTCGCGCCAATCCAATACCGAACTGATTGTAAAGTTGTTCACCCACTGTCCGCACGCGGCGGTTGCTCAAGTGATCGATGTCGTCCACCATGGCTTTGGAGTTAATCAACTCAATCAGGTATTTGATAATCTCGATAATGTCTTCCTTCGTCAGGACTTTAATGTCTTCTCTGATGGTCAGGTTCAGTTTCCGGTTGATGCGGAAGCGTCCGACGTCACCCAAGTCATACCTTTTTTCTGAGAAAAACAGGTTTGTAATCACTTCGCGTGCACTGGCCTCATCCGCCGGTTCTGCATTCCTCAATTGCCGATAGATGTACAATATGGCTTCTTTCTCCGAGTTACTCGGATCTTTCTGTAACGTATTGTAAATAATCGCATAATCGGACATATTCTGGTCTTCGCGATGCAAGAGGATGTACTGAGTACCGGAATCAAGAATGGCGTCGATGTTATCCGTATCCAGTGTAGATTCACGGTCAATCACGACATCGTTTCGTTCGATGGAAACGACCTCGCCCGTATCCTCGTCCACAAAGTCTTCCACCCAGGTTTTCAATACACGGGCAGCTAACCTGCGTCCGACGTATTTCTTCAGATTCGCTTTTGATACCTTGATTTCTTCCGCCAGATTAAAAATTTCAAGAATTTCCTTGTCGCTTTCGAAACCGATAGCACGCAAAAGAGTAGTCACCGGAAGTTTTTTCTTCCGGTCGATATATGCGTACATAACATTATTAATATCCGTAGCAAATTCAATCCACGATCCTTTGAAGGGGATGATTCGCGCGGAATAGAGTTTGGTTCCATTCGCATGGGTACTCTGACCGAAAAACACACCTGGCGAACGGTGTAACTGGGAAACAACGACCCGTTCGGCTCCGTTAATCACAAAGGTGCCTTTTTCCGTCATGTAGGGGATAGGCCCTAAATAGACATCCTGAATCACGGTATCAAAGTCTTCGTGCTCAGGGTCTGTACAATACAGTTTTAGTTTGGCTTTCAGAGGTACACTGTACGTCAACCCACGCGCGATACACTCTTCGATGGTGTAGCGTGGGGGGTCGATATAGTAATCCAAAAACTCCAACACAAAATTATTGCGTGTATCCGCAATAGGGAAGTTTTCAGCAAAAACCTTATACAATCCCTCCTTTTTTCTTTTTTCAGGCGGGGTATCAAGTTGAAGAAAGTCTTGAAACGACTTCAATTGTACTTCGAGGAAATCCGGATAAGGCAGGAAATTCTTTATCGAAGCAAAATTAATTCTTTGGTTTTCAGTTGTTGAAGACATTTAGTTAGGAATTATTTTGAACTTAATATAAAAGAATAGACACAAAAAGGCTAAGAACCTCCGGTAAAGGGAGATTCTTAACCAATCACCTGAGTAACAGGCTATAGAGGCTATTTAAGCTCAACTTCAGCTCCAGCTTCTTCCAAACTTTTCTTCAGAGACTCTGCCTCTGCTTTCGCGATACCTTCTTTGATATTACTTGGAGCGCTGTCAACCAAATCTTTTGCTTCTTTTAAGCCGAGACCTGTCAATTCCTTAACTAACTTGACGATTGCCAATTTGTTTGTACCAATCGCTTTCAATACGACATCGAAAGAGGTTTTTTCTTCCTCAACCGGCGCGGCAACGGCCGGACCGGCAGCAACTGCAACGGCTGCGGCAGCGGGTTCAATGCCATATTCATCCTTCAGGATTTTCGTTAATTCACTCACTTCTTTTACGGTAAGATTTACCAATTGTTCTGCAAAAGCTTTCAAATCTGCCATTTTTGTATGATTTAAATATTTGTTATTCTGTTAATTTAGAAAAAAATTATCTCTCCTCGAGAGTCTTTAAAATACCATGTATTGCCTGTCCACCGGATGAAAGAGCCGATACCAGATTCTTGACGGGCGACTGCAGCAAGCTGGCTACGTCGGCTATCAATTCTTCTCTGCTCTTCAAGTTCACCAAAGCATCCAGATTTTCAGCCCCAATATAAAAAATCTCCTGTATCCAGGCAGCTTTCAGACGGGGTTTGGCATCACCTTTCGTTCCTTTGGTAAAATCCTTGATCAGGCGTGCCGGAGCATTTATCACGGTCGAAAACATCACAGCCGTATTACCCTTCAAAGTGCCGTACAGCGGTGAGAAATCGTTTCCGGTTTTCTCCAGCGCTTTTTTAAACAAGGTATTTTTAACAATTACCAGTTTAATGTCTTTCTTGAAGCAGCCTCTTCTCAATTCGCTGGTTTTCGAAGCGTTCAACGCTTCAATGTCCGTCAAATAGAAATTGTCGTACTTCTGCAACAGTTCCGATAATTGTTCGATGATTACGCTTTTATCTTCCTTCTTCATGTTTCATCCTTTTTAGTGATTAAATTTCGACTGATTTGGGGTCAATTTTAATACCCGGACTCATTGTGCTTGAAAGATAAACGCTCTTTATATACGTGCCTTTCGCCGCAGACGGCTTGAGCTTGACAAGCGTCGAAACAAATTCTTTCACATTGTCAAAAATCTGGTCTGGATGGAAAGATACTTTGCCAACGGAAGTGTGCACAATACCAGCTTTATCTACCTTGAAGTCGATTTTACCCTGTTTCACTTCCTTCACGGCCTGACCTACCTCATTCGTTACCGTTCCGCTTTTGGGATTCGGCATCAGACCGCGGGGGCCTAACACGCGTCCCAACGCGCCAATTTTTCCCATGATGGAAGGCATGGTGATAATGATATCAATGTCGACCCAGCCGCCTTTGATTTTATCAATATATTCATCCAAACCGACGTAATCGGCGCCTGCCTCTTTGGCTTCCGCCTCTTTATCAGGGGAACATAATACAAGAACCCTCACCTGTTTACCGGTTCCATGGGGAAGCGATACGACACCTCTCACCATTTGATTGGCTTTACGGGGATCCACACCGAGACGGACATCCACATCAACCGAAGCATCAAATTTGGTGGTAGCTATTTCTTTCACCACCGTCGAGGCTTCTCTCAATGTGTACACTTTCCCGCTTTCGAGCTTTCCCAAAGCCAATTTCTGATTTTTTGTTAATTTACTCATCGTAATTGACATTCATTTAGTTCGTTTCCGGGAAAGTCCCAGTGATTGTAATTCCCATGCTCCGAGCTGTTCCAGCCACCATCTTCATGGCTGAGTCAAGCGTGAAACAGTTCAGATCGACCATTTTATCCGTCGCTATGGCCTTTACCGTATCCCAAGTGATCTGCGCCACTTTTTTACGGTTGGGCTGTGCCGAGCCGCCTTTCAGTTTGGCGGCTTCCATCAACTGGACGGCCACCGGAGGCGTCTTTACGACAAAATCAAACGTCTTGTCAGCATAGTAGGTGATTACCACAGGTAATACCTTACCGCCCTGATCCTGAGTTCTGGCATTGTATTGCTTGCAAAACTCCATGATGTTTATCCCTTTCGAGCCTAATGCCGGCCCTACCGGGGGAGAAGGGTTTGCTGCTCCTCCTTTGATCTGCAATTTAATTTGTCCTGCAACTTCTTTTGCCATTTTTCCGATTTTAATATATAATTAATACACTGAGAAGTAAAACATCGTCCGTAACAACCATCTTATTCCTTCTCTACTTGTACATAACTTAATTCAAGCGGCGTTTTCCGTCCGAAGATTTTAACGATCACTTTCAGTTTCTTTTTCTCGGCATTGACTTCTTCTATCACCCCACTGAAACCGTTGAAAGGCCCAAAAATCACTTTCACGTTTTCTCCTGCATAGTATTGAACATCCAGTTCATCCGTTTGTTCCTGCCGTTCGTCAACCGTTCCCAAGACGCGATTGACTTCTGCCGGACGCAAAGGCACCGGATTGTCCAATCCGCCTAAAAAACCGATGACATTCGGTATCTGGCGCAGGCGATGGGCAACTTCTCCAACCAGATTGGCTTCCACCAATACGTATCCCGGCAAATAGGCACGTTCTTTCATTACCTTTTTACCGTTGCGCATGGCGAATGTTTTTTCCGTTGGAATCAACACTTGGGACACGTATTCCCCCAAGTCCGAATTTTTTATTTCGGCCTCCAGGTATTCGCGTACCTTGTTTTCCTTGCCACTGATGGCACGAAGCACATAAAACTTATGTTGAGAATCTGACATTACCGATAGCCTCTACAGTCATTTTCTAATAGATGAAATTAATCATCCTTTCAAACATGAAGTCGATTACAAAAACAAGCACTGCTATGATAAGGGAAGCAAACATAACCACAACAGCGCTACTGGACAACTCTTTGCGTGTAGGCCAGGAAACTTTATGTACAAGCTCGTTATACGAGTCTTTAAAATATGCAACGATTTGTTTCATTATTTGTTGTTTATGGCACGGAAGGAGAGGCTCGAACTCCCGACAGCCGGTTTTGGAGACCGGTACTCTACCAACTGAGCTACTTCCGTGAATAGCAGCCGATTCCAGAAAACCGGCCACAAAAAACTTTGTATAAACAATTAAATGCACCCAAGATGTCTGTCAGAACGTCGAACGTTCGTTCCAGCATCCACCTACGGATGATTTTATCTTAGTTTTCCAATTCCGTGATCTGACCGGCACCGACCGTACGACCGCCTTCACGAATAGCGAAACGCAGTCCTACGTTACATGCAACCGGATAGATCAATTCTACTTCAATCGTTACGTTATCGCCCGGCATAACCATTTCTACGCCTTCCGGCAGGGTGATTTCACCCGTCACGTCCAGCGTGCGAATATAGAATTGCGGGCGGTATTTATTGTGGAACGGTGTATGACGGCCTCCTTCTTCTTTTTTCAGGATATACACCTCTGCCTTGAATTTGGAATGAGGCTGTATCTTGCCTGGATGGCAAAGCACCATACCACGCTTGATTTCGTTCTTGTCAATACCGCGAAGCAGCAAACCTACGTTATCACCGGCCTGGCCTTCGTCCAGAATCTTACGAAACATTTCAACGCCCGTTACAACCGATTTTTTTCCTGCCGGTGCACCCAGACCGATGATCTGAACTTCTTCATTTGTCTTGATAATACCGGTTTCGATACGACCCGTTGCTACAGTACCACGACCTGTGATGGAAAATACGTCTTCGACCGGCATCAGGAATGGTTTGTCAACATCGCGCGGAGGCAATGGAATCCATGTATCTACTGCATCCATCAGTTCCATGACTTTTTCTTCCCATTTGGAATCGCCATTCAACGCACCCAGAGCAGAACCTTGAATAACCGGAGTGTTATCACCGTCAAATTCGTAGAAAGAAAGCAGTTCTCTCATTTCCATTTCGACGAGCTCCAGCATTTCTTCGTCATCGACCGAATCACATTTATTCATAAACACAACCAACCGGGGTACGTTTACCTGACGTGCCAGAAGAATATGTTCACGCGTTTGGGGCATCGGACCGTCTGTTGCAGCCACCACAATAATAGCGCCGTCCATCTGGGCAGCACCTGTAACCATGTTCTTCACGTAGTCGGCATGACCCGGACAATCCACATGTGCGTAATGACGGTTTGCGGTTTCATACTCTACATGAGCCGTATTAATCGTAATACCTCTTTCTTTCTCTTCCGGAGCATTGTCGATCGAATCGAACGAACGCACCTCAGACAGACCTTTCTTCGCCAAGACAGTCGTAATAGCGGCCGTCAAAGTTGTTTTACCATGGTCAACGTGACCAATCGTACCAATGTTTACATGCGGTTTCGTCCTGTTAAAATGTTCTTTTTTTGCCATAACAATTGTTTCTATTTAAAATTTATATCTATTTAATCCTTTATTTATCCCCATCCGTCGAGCCGGTGCCGAGACTTGAACTCGGGACCTCTTCCTTACCAAGGAAGTGCTCTACCGCTGAGCTACACAGGCATTTTTATACATTACATATATAGGGAAACTTCTTCCCGTTGTCGCTCGCTTGTACTTCCTTGCCTTACGGAAAGAAACAGGTTTCATTGTCCTCCTTGAGCCTCTTGTCGGATTCGAACCAACGACCCCGAGATTACAAATCACGTGCTCTGGCCAACTGAGCTAAAGAGGCTTATGAGATTCAGCCGCTTCACCTGCCTACCCTTTTTATGGCGAAACGGCTGCAAATTTAGTCATTATTTATGACACTCCAAAATTTATCGGCAGTTTTTTTATTCACGCCTTTTTTCAGCTTGATTAATTGTCTTTCCAACGCATCTGCGACATGATCGACGGCTTCTTCAAACGTATCGCTGATTTTTTCGGCGAAGCATTCATTATTCCTGATCTTCACCCGGACGCTGGCTTGTTTGTTCTGAGCTGTTTCCGGCTTGATTACCCGTAAATTTACTTCTGCCGTCAGGATCCCGTCGTGAAACTGCTCTAATTTTGAAACTTTTTTCCGGATAAAGGTTTCCAACCGTTCCGAAACATCGAAATGAATCGCTTGAATTTTAATTTCCATAACTTTTCCTCCTTACTTTTTCGCTCTTGGATGAGCATGATACATTTTTTTTAGTTCTTCAAAAGTCACGTGCGTATAGATAGATGTAGAAGCCAAACTGCTGTGTCCGAGTAATTCTTTCACGGCATTCAGTTCCGCACCATTGTTTAACATGCTCGTTGCAAAGGAATGTCTCAATACATGCGGACTGCGCTTGGCCAACATCGGAATCGCCATCAGGCTATGCTTCACTATGCGGTAGACAATGGATGGAGAAAGTGGAGTGCCGTTTTTCCTGACAAAAAAACAGGGGTCTTCCGTCCCTACTGTTTTTTTTCGCATGGACACGTACTCGACCATCATATCCTTCAAACGTTCGGCAAAGGGTATTAGCCGCTGTTTGTTACGTTTTCCGGTTACTTTCAGTTGCATCCTGTTAAAATCTACATCCGCTTGCCTAAGCGTGATCAGTTCCATCCGCCGGATGCCCGTTTCGTAAAGCAATTCTACCAGCAGACGGTCTCTCATTCCTTCAAAATCATCCTGAAAATCGTCTCCGTCCAAAAGCTGCGCCAGTTCCTTCTCTTTTACAAAATAAGGCAACATCTTTCCCATCTTGGGGCCTTGAACAAACTGTACCGGATTTTTTTCCACAATCCCCTGCTTGACAAGAAACCGGAAATACGTCCTGAGAGCAGCGAGCTTACGCCTCACAGAAGAAGACATCACCTTATGATCCAAGAGCGTCATCATCCATTTGCGGATTTGCTCCGGAGCAATCACTTTGGGATCAAACGGAATATCATCCTCGTTCTTTCCCTTGATATATACTCCAAATTGAAATATATCACGGTGATACGCTTCTATCGTATGATCGGAATAGCCCTTCTCATAACGGAGATAATTCAAGAATGAATCAATAAACATATCTTTCGTCACGTTTTTTTGATGTGACGAATTTAAGGAGAAAATTCCAACAGAGCAAGGAAAAATGGAAAAAATATTTCAGATGGCTATTCTTCGGCCTGTTGCAGTTGCTGAACGTATATGGCACGAATACGCTGTTTTCTTTTTTCTACAGAAGGTTTTATGAAGGCCTGGCGACTTCTTAGTTCTTTCACCACACCGGTCTTCTCAAATTTCCGTTTAAACTTTTTCAGCGCTTTTTCAATGCTTTCGCCTTCTTTCAATGGAACTACGATCATAAATACTTTAAGTTTGTTATTTGTTATTATATATTTCCGTAAAAAATCGGCTACAAAATTACGGATTGTTTGGTTCCCCGCAAAATTTTCCGCGATATTTTTTTTGCGGATGAAGATATTAACATACTTTTGTGGCGATTTTATTCGGAAAACAGTAAAAATTATGGCACTTATCAAATCTGTCAGGGGATATACTCCTGTCATCGGCAAAGATACTTATCTGGCCGACAATGCGGTAATCATTGGCGATGTCGTGATAGGCAACGGTTGCAGCATCTGGTTCGGGACCGTTTTACGAGGTGACGTCAATTCCATCCGTATCGGTGACGGAGTCAATATTCAGGATGGTTCGGTACTCCACACCCTGTATGAAAAATCGGTAATCGAAATCGGCAACGACGTTTCCATCGGACATAACGTCACCATTCATGGCGCGAAAATCTGCGACAGTGCGTTGATCGGGATGGGTGCGGTGGTACTGGATCACGCCGTCATTGGCGAGGGCGCCATCATTGCGGCCGGCTCGGTCGTTTTGAGCCATACGCAGGTGGAACCGGGCAGTATCTATGCCGGCGTACCTGCCAAATTCGTCAAAAAGGTGGATTCCAAACAAGCCCGGGAGATCAATCAGAAAATCGCCCGCAATTATCACCTGTATGCTTCCTGGTACGAAAACAGTTGAGTGTCCATATACTTGAAAATGCAGCGTTTCAGGACAAGTCTCCTAACATTTGCTGCGGCAGGATTTTTTGCATGGGTCGCTACTCCGAACCGCGTCGGGAGGCCAACACTTTTGTCCGGCGCTGATTCCGTATCCTGTTCTCCTTGCACTCTGCATGCCCGGCTTGTCCTGGCCGGCGACCTGATGCAGCACATGCCACAAGTGAAAGCAGCCCGCAAGCCCGACGGCAGATACGATTACACGGAATCATTCCGCTTCGTGACGCCTGTTTTTCAGAAGGCAGACCTTGCAATCCTCAACCTGGAAACGACCTTGACGCCTTCCCTCCAGTATACGGGATATCCACGCTTCCGTTCGCCGTCATCGCTGGCCGATGTATTGTCGGAGATAGGGATTGATGTAGCTGTTCTGGCCAATAATCACATCTGCGATAACGGCCGGATGGGTATTGATTACACGACGCGCCGCCTCGATTCGTTGGGTATTGCTTTCACAGGCGCGTTTGCCGACAGCTTGCAGTACAGCCGTTTTCATCCGATCCGGGTAAACGTAAACGGGATCCGGATGGCGATTTTCAACTATACGTACGGTACAAATGGATTGCCCGTTCCGCAAGGAACCATTGTCAATCTGATTGATACGCTGGCAATCGCACAGGATTTGTCCCGGATAGACCGTATGAAAACTGACTGTATAGCGGTATTTTTTCACTGGGGGGATGAATATGTCCGTCAACCCTCCCCGACCCAGCACATGTTGGCCGAATATTGTCATCGGCGAGGTGTGGAAATCGTGATTGGCAGCCACCCGCACGTCATTCAGCCAATCAACCTGTATGTAGATAGCAACAGCATCATTCGCTCCGTCACCTTATATTCGTTAGGCAATCTGGTATCGAATCAGCGTGAACGCTACCGGAACGGCGGACTGATTGTCACGCTCGACCTCGAAAAGATAACCGGCCAGCCTCTTCGCATCCAGCCGTCTTATACGCCGGCCTGGGTTTCATTGCCCGACTACCGTATATTGACGCCATCCGTGGGCGACACTCTTGCGTTATCCGATCGCGGACGGAACGAATACCTCCAATTTATGCAAGACACTCGAGCGTGGGTCGCTATCGAAGGATTGACTGAAAATTGTTATGACTTTTTACCTGACGTGGACACGGACAGGGATACGGTGGAATCAATTGGCGTCATCCCGAGATTCAATAAGGATTAAGCCAATTTATTTTTATCGCATGAGTTTTCAATTTTTCTCGATGGCATATTTACATTCATTATTTATATAAAAATAGTTTATAATACTTGATTTTTCGCGCACTTTTGGCTGAATTACCTCCAATGTGTGTTCGAAGTGTATTCGAAGTGTGTTCGAGACGCTCTTTCATCAAGAAAACGTTAAGGAAATGAAATATCAAGACGACTCTCTCCGTCGCCATCTGGCGGAATGCCAACATTCCGTCCTCCTTCCCACTCAATCTATGGATCACTACATTACCTTCTTGTTTTGCTATGATCACTTCATTTTCTTGTTTTTCCCCCGCTCTCTTGTGTATGGCTTTTCGGGATCTGCCCCGCATTTCGGTGGTGTCCATATTCTATTGATACAAAAACATAGTGTGTTGAATATCATTAATTTGTAATCTTTGGGGATAGTTTATATATCTATGATTGTCTGTCGATTACAATTTATATCAAT
>JAITAY010000020.1 GCA_031283915.1 Tannerella sp. | reverse complement strand
TAATGTACTCCGTAAACCCCGCAATGGTGGTTGGAAAAAGACTGTCTGCCATAATTTTTGTGTTTAATTCTACAATTCAATTCTACAATTTCTGGTTATCTGTTTTAACCGCAATGGCTGGATTTTTTCCTGCTACTGCTTTTGTTTTTCCTGCAATTGCAGGAATTTTTCCTGCTACTGCTTTTATTTTTCCTGCAATTGCAGGATTTTTTCCTGCTGTTGCTTTTATTTTTCCTGCAACTGCAGGAAAGTTTCAAACTGACACATATAATTTTTCATTACGTACCCTGTTTTTTCGATGAGCGATTTTTTTTATCCTGCTGCAAAACTCCGTGCTTTCTGTGCCGCCGTGGTTTTATGTAACTCATGTTACGCAAAGTCATGTGTCAGGTACAGCGTTTGGAATTTCGTCGTCCCGTCATACCTATCCATAGAAAAAGGCATTTCTCCGTTATACCAAACCCTGACGGGGGTTTTCACCTGAGTTTTGGATAAGCGCATCCGGGGAAGGTAATAGATATACGGGTAAGAACCTTATTTTTACCTTATTCAAATAACAAAACAACCTTCGTAGCAGGGATATATACGGCAAACTTTGTTTATATGTTTATTTCCGGACAGCGTCCAATGTACGGTAGAATAACGGTTTACTGTCCGCGAATTATCCGAAAACAACGGTTCTGTTGCCGTATGTCAGCAATTTGCGCTGGATGTGCAGGAACACGCCGCGTGAAAGCACGATTTTCTCCAAATCTTTGCCCTTCCGGATCAAGGTATCCAGCGAATCCTTGTGACTCACGCGGATCACATCCTGCTCGATGATAGGACCCGCATCCAGTTCTGCGGTCACGTAGTGACAGGTGGCGCCGATGATTTTCACTCCCCGTTCCCAGGCGGCATGATAGGGCTTTGCACCGGCAAAGGCCGGCAAAAAGGAATGATGAATATTGATGACCCTGTTGGGATAGTGTTGCAGGAAATTACTGGAGAGTATCTGCATGTAGCGCGCCAGCACGACGAGGTCAACAGCGCTGTGGTGCAGCAGTTCCATCTGGCGGGCTTCCTGTTGCGCCTTGCTGTCCCGGGTTATGGGGAGGTAATGAAACGGGATGCCGAAACGTTCCGCAATGGGCTGCATTTCCGTATGATTGCTCACGATGAGGGGAATTTCCGCCTGCCAGTCGCCCGATTCCCAGCGCGAGAGGATGTCGTACAGGCAGTGCGACATTTTAGACACAAAGATGGCCATACGCGGCTTCTGTTCCGAGAAGTAGAGATCAAATTCCATCTTGTACGGAGTGGCTATCAGGGTCTGGAAATAATCGCTGATTTTTTCTTTCGGAATCATGAAGTTTCCCAGTTCCCATTTCAGGCGCATGAAAAAACGTCCCGTGTTTCTGTCCACATGCTGCTCCAGCGCGACAATATTCCCGCGGTTGCTGTGAATGAACTCGGTGACTTTAGCTACAATTCCCGGCATGTCGGGGCAATGCATCAAAATAATGGCTGTCATGAAAATCCGCTTGTTTTATTAATCCGCTGCAAGGCATCCGCGCAGCTCAGTCCCTGACTTCTTCGTAATCAATGTATTCTCCTTCTTCTTTGGGAATAATTTTTTTGTGAGAAGGCTGTGCATGACTGTCACGTGTACGTTGCCGGCCGGCAGAAGCGGAAGAATGTGTTTGCGTCCGTTTTTTTGGATTTCCGAAAAGAATTGCCTTGAAGGTGCGCAACGCGGAGAATCCCAGTAATGAAACCAGGAGTATGAAGAAAAAGAACAGAAATACAAGAAACTTGAACATAATTAAGTCGTTTGAACACCGCAAAGATAGACATTCCCATTCAGTTACGTCTGTTAAAAATTGACAAGAGGACGTATAGCAGGATGGAAGCGGTAATGCCGCCGATACCGAAACTCATCACCAATCCCCCTGCGGCCGGCAGAAAGGTGTATTGTAACCGGTTGTCTTTCCATTTCGGCGATTTGAATTTCAGGGAAAACATCGGAATATTTGAAACAAGCAACAGGGATGAACTCACTGCCAGGACTCCGGCCACCGCCAGTACTGCTATTGGCGACATCCTGCTCGCATAAACCGATCCGTCCGCGCCAAACCATCCCGGTAGAAAAGCGGGAGAAGCAGACGGCACAAGGAGACAGAGCAGCGAAGCCCAGAAAATGGCATGTGCCGGCACGGGCAATCCGATGAATGACGTATGTTGACGTGCATCGTTGTTGAACCGTGCCAGACGCAGGGCGGAAAATACGGGGATCACGAAAGCTGCCGAAAGGAAGAGTTTACCGCAAACAGGATGGCTCCAGTCCACCGTTTTCTGCGTGCGGTCGAGGAAATCGAACAGCATCATGCCCGGAGCGACGCCGAAACTGACCATATCGGCCAGTGAATCGAGGTCTTTCCCGATGGAAGAACAAGCGTTTAACAGACGTGCGGCCAGACCGTCGACAAAATCGAATCCGGCAGCGGCAAAAATAGCAACCATCGCGCCGGCAGGATGTCCGCTCAGCGCCAGGATACAGGCGTAGCACCCGCAAAGCAGGTTGGCGCACGTCAGCGCGTTGGGTATGTGTTTTTGCAGTTTCACAGCGGGGAAGAATAATCGTAATTGATTTTATGAAGACGCGCAACGGGCGTCTGATTGCCGGTTACTTTCTGGTCCAATTCCACAAGCACTTCCGTCCCGACCGGCAGGAACAGGTCTACCCGTGAACCAAACTTGATGAAACCCATTTGTTCGTCTACATGGCACGATTCGCCGACCCTGGCATAGGTCACGATCCGGCGTGCGAGGGCGCCGGCTATCTGACGTGTCAGTACGTCAACATTGTGTCGCGTAGTGATGACGATGGTCGATCGTTCGTTTTCCGTACTGCTTTTCGGCAGGTAGGCCGCCCGAAAACGGCCTGCCTGATGCGACACGCAACATACGATGCCGTTGACCGGAAACCAGTTGGCATGGACATTGAATACGGACATGAAAATCGAGATTTGCAACCGTTTTTCATGGAAGTATTCGTTTTCCATGACTTCCTCAATGGCCACAATCGTCCCGTCGGCCGGCGCAATCACCAATCCTTCCGAATCATACGGAAAACGGCGAAACGGACTTCTGAAGAAATTCAGAATCAACAGGAATAACGCAGCCGACAGCGATATGGAAATATAAAACAGGTGCCCTTTGCCGACCGTATAATACAGGGTCAAATTGACGACAAACAAAAAAGTGAATACTGACAACAGCAAACCGGTTCCTTCTCTATGTACTTTCATGTTTTTTTCAAATATGGCTGCAAAAGTATTCTTTTTTGTCGAGAATAAAAAATGTTCAGGAAACGACTTCATCCATTTCGTTCAATTCCACGTACCAAAGGTAGCCTTTTACCTGCCTGTAGCCCATGCGGCGGATAAGCTCGCAGTAATTACCTATTTGCCGGTGATAGCGGGTATCCTTTTGTTTGCCGGACTTGTAATCAACTACATGAATACCGTCATCCGCCATCATGATCCGGTCGGGACGGCTTGATTTCCCGTTGTCGAACAGGATTTCGGCTTCATTGAGCACGCGCATGGAACCGTCGAACCAGTTTCTTACTTCCGGCCTGTTTAACAATCTTTCCAGGTGTTCGCTCCATTCGGCAGCTTCCTTCTTATTGATTTCCCCGCCGGCTTCTTTGCTTGCCACGGCCGTGCGGATGTCGGCCGTGGTGTGGATACGGCTCAGTAATTCATGCATCAGTACGCCGTAGCGTCGTTGTTGGTCATCGAAAAAGCCACCTTTGTGATGCAGGCGCAAATGCATCCGCTCATCCGGCAGGATGGACGGCAGGCGGCGTATTGGCATTTCTTCCGCGATTTCATCGTGCGAAGGCCGGGTATGCCACCAGTCGCCCCACTCGAAAAGGCCGTCCGCATGGAATCCTTCGGCAAACGACTGCAACGTTTCGTTACCGGCTGTGGTCGTGATACCGGTCTCCCGGAGGCTGTCGCGAATCAGCCTGGAAATGGCTTTCGCCGGTCGGGCTTCCGCGTCGGGCACGAAGACAATCAATTCTTCCTTTGCACGGGTAAACGCCACATAGAGTGCATTCAGATTGTCAATGTATGCGTGCAGCTTCTCGTGATAGTAATCTTCCGCAAAAAGCGTTTTGTTTAATACTCCGGAATAGCTGACCGGCACCAGATGCAGTTGGTTGAAAGGCGCTTCCTGCGGACGGCACCAGAGGATGGAACCGCTTTTCTGGTCGACATCCCAGTCGCCGAACGGAATGATGACCGCCTTGAAGCCCAATCCTTTCGATTTGTGAATTGTCAGGATACGGATCGCGTTCTGCGTGTCGGGCAGTACCACTTTCGTCTGCTGTCCGGTATCTTTCCACCACTGGCGAAACTTATCCATATCAGCCGGCTCTTTCTCCATGTACCCGGCAACAAGGTCTAAAAAGGCTTGGATGAAGATCTGTTCGCTTTCCGGGAAAATAGCGCCGAAGAGCCGGCAGATTCCTTCGGCCATTTCATAGAGCGAACGGTGCGACAGTTTCCGTACTTCGGCAAGCGTTTCCTCCGGGAAATCCTCCCTGATTTCTTCAGCAAAGGAGACTGTTTCCGAAGCAGCTTGTGTCTCCCTGCGTAACAGGACACAGGCTATCCATGCCCTCCGGCGCACGGCAGGATCATCCGGTCGGTTCAGGTAATGTAACATGCCGGCCATGAACCGGACAGACCGCGAACTGCCCAATTCCAGCGCGTCTTCCGAGATGATTTCATAATGACAGGGTGTGTCGGGATGTGCGCTTTTGTAAGCCAGCAGCGTTTCCGCCGCCAGCATCCCTTCTGCCCGGGTACGTACCAGAATGGCCATGTCGCGCAAGGCATAGCCGCTGTTCTGCAGTTGTTCAATCACCGAAGGCAGGCGACGCATCGCCTCTTCTTTCCAACTGACCTCGTCGCTGCCGGGCAGCAGTTCGATCCGGACGTGACCGTCTTTCGAGCGGAACGGCGGCGATATATGCAAGAAACTCGGGTTGTAAGCCGAAATGATTTTGTTTGCAAAGCGTTCGCGCTGTTCGGGGCTGAGCGCAGATTCGTCCAGCCCTTCATTGTAGCGCTGTTGCAGCAAGGCGGGTGCGATGGTAAAAAACGTGTTGTTGAACTCGACGATGAGCCGGTGGCTTCGCCAGTTCTCGTCCAGCGTTTCCCCGGTCGTTTGTCCGGCGGTAAACTCCTTCCGTACTTTTTCGTCAAGCAGCGTCCAGTCGGAATTGCGGAAACGGTAAATGCTTTGTTTGACGTCGCCCACAATCAGGTTGTCATGCTGACAGGCCAGACTCTCGCGCACCAGCGGACGGAAATTGTGCCACTGCATTTCGCTGGTGTCCTGAAACTCGTCAATCATGTAATGATCAATGTGCGTGCCGGTTTTTTCGTAGATAAACGGGACGTCGCTGCCGTCGATGATTCGGTTCAGCAATTCGGTCGTATCGGCAATCAACATACTGTTCTTTTCTTCGCACCATTGCTTGACCTGGCGGGAAATATCGGAAAGAATGCCCAGCGTGTAATAGTAACGGGTAATCTCGCGGGCGGTGTAATAGTTTGTCAGGCGGTCGAAGAAAGTGACGGTGCGTCGGAGACAGTCGCCCACTTCGGCATTCCAGGCCGTTTCGATAGCCTGCCGTTTGCCGGGCGGCGTCGTTTTGGTATAACACGCTTCCACTTGACCGGCCATGCTCCGGAAGGTAGCGGAAGGCTCTTTCAGGATTCCCCCGGCTAACTGATCGAACAAAAACAGCGCCGAACGACTGCCGCCCTTGAAATCGGACGGCTGTAATGCATATCGGGAAAGGGCTGCCATCCCCTGTTCGCCGATTTGCCGCGCTTCGGCTTCGGTGGCGCGGATCAGTGCATACAGCCTGTCTTTGTAATGGCCAAGCGCCTGTTTGTCGGCAATGTCCTTATTGATCGCGTCGCTATATGCCTTGTATTTTTCCTTGAAAAGTTCCTCGCTGAGTTTCCTGACTTCGGTGCGAATGTCCCAGGTTTCACCCCGTTCCACCTTGTCTTCACTGAACCGCAGTAACCATTCCAGCAGCGGCTTGTGTTCTTTTTTATCTAACCCGGCCAAAAGATTGTCGATGGATTCCGACAGGACAAGGTCTTTATCCATCTCGACGCGGTAATTGCCCTGCAAACCGATTTCGCGGATAAAGGCACGCATGGTCTGCTGGAAGAAATGGTCAATCGTGCTGATGTGAAACGCGGTGTAATCGTGCAGAAGACGAATCATGATTTTCTGCGCCTGCGTGCGAATCTGCAACTCCGTCTGTCCGTACAGGCCAGTCAGTATAGACAGGTAGTCCGACGGCTGCCCGGAGGCCAGCACATGCAGTTCCCGAATGATACGGTTTTTCATTTCTTCCGTGGCTTTGTTCGTGAATGTCACGGAAAGAATCCGGGAATGAACATCAGTCCCGCGAAACAGTAACCGGAGGTATTCCCCCGTCAGCGTATGGGTTTTGCCGGTACCGGCAGAAGCGCGATAGATTGTTAACATAAAAGAAATTACTCCGCCCTTCCACCGGTCGGTTCCGTGGTTCTTCCGGGCTTGGGATACCCATACAAAAGTACCATGGTATCCACCTTCCCCTCAAGTCTGTCGATACGGCCTTCGATACGGTCGATCCTGCGTTCCAAATCAATCATCCTGTCCATGCGGTTTCCCATTCGGTTCATCCGGTCATCCATCCGGGCTTTCAATTGACTCAACCGGTCTGTCAAATCATTTTTCAGTTCCTGAATCAGCATGTATTTCATATTTCAATTCTTGAAATCGAGCATTTGAATCTTCTTTAAATTCCTGGATTTTATTGTTCATGTCAACTCTTTGCTCTTGGAAAAGAGCATTCATTTCGTCCTTGAGTTTTGTTTCAATCCCGGTCAAGTATTTTCTGTTTTGCTTAAAAAACATCCATAGCCCCCCGACAAGGGTAGCCACGATGCCTAAAAATAAACTGATAAATTCGATTGTCTCCATATCCGTATCTTTTTAACGATGCAAATATAACCAATTTCTTGACATGCTCATACGTGCATAGACGCTATGCTCATACGTGCACAGACGCTATGCTCATCTGTGCACAGACGCTATGCTCATACGTGCACAGACGCTATGCTCATCTGTGCACAGACGCTATGCTCATACGTGCACAGACGCT
>JAITAY010000013.1 GCA_031283915.1 Tannerella sp. | reverse complement strand
GGGAATGTCCGGAGACGTGCCGGACATGTAGCAAAGCTCCTGTGTAACAATATTGCAAAAACCTTATATACATCCATTCTATTTTGTGTAATGAAGGGCTTTTTGATCCCGTTATTTGGAGTGGTCTGTATACTTTTATTGGGGGACTACTAACTACCTGTTTTTGCACAAAACTATACCGCGTGCAGTATAAAACGTCGCCGGTTCAGATTTTCCCGTTCCGGCGACGTCATCTTTAAAATACGTTTCAACTTGTTGGCAATATACATCTGTTCAAACCGCTTCTTTTTCTTGCTACAGCTTTCCTCCTCTTTGAAAAAATCCGGAAATCAACCGGAAAACATCATTTCCTCTCGCTATCCACTATGAGTTATCTACTAGCTACTAACTACCTGTTTTTGCGCAAAATCTTCCCGCGCGCAGTATATTCTTCCGCCAGCAGTACCGTATTTTGCAGGTAGGGATATTCCTTCTCGAAATATTTGCTGAAAATGCCTTTGCCTAAGTTTTCTTCGATTTGCTTCTTTGTCCACAGTTTCCCGTTCGTCGGTCCGAGGTATTTCGCGAACTCGTCTTCCGACTTCAATGCGGTGGCATACAGCGATACTAAACTGCATACTTTTTCGTCCTGAAAGAGGTAACGGACCAGGAAATGCAGGTTCAACAAATTCCAGGGCATGATCCGTCCTACCAGCTCCTTGATGGTTTGTTCCAGTGTACGCTTGAAAAGGACATAGCCCAGGAACGGATAATCCAGCGCACCCGGCGACACGGGCGAATCGGCGGCTCGCCGGGTGAGGTAGAGCATACCCCGACAGATCACGGCTACACGCACTACCGGATGACAGTGTTTCGCGTTCGACCCGAGGCTCACCGAATAGGCAATCCGACCGATCACCTTGCCTTCGCCGTTCAGCACCGGCAGCCATTTTTCTTCCTGCAAACGCTTTTGTAGTAAGTACAGGCGCACCTGTTCGTAGAGAATGATCATCAGTCCGATTACAAACGGGGCTTGATGATACAGAAAACGTTCTATCCGCATCATCCGGATGCCTTCAAAAAAGAGGATGTAGAAGAGGAGCGCGAAGAAATGCAGCGTATAGAGGTTCTGGACAATCTGCGCTACATGGAAATATTCCGTCAGGGCTGTACGAAACTGCGCCTGTTTCTTCACCGGATGTTTGGATTTGCGTACCCGCCAGAGAATGATCCGCCGAAATGTACTTAATAAAGATAGTACCATCACCAGCAGCCATTCCGTGATCAGGGGCGTGTAATTGTAGAGCGCCGATTCCAGACTGGAGTAAAAGAAAATGGAATACAGTACCAGCGTGATCGCCACCGGCAAGAGCATGAACAGGAAGACTTTCTTCCCGGACAGGTAGCCGAAGAGGACAAGGCTTCCCGTACAAATGACCAGTGTGATGACGAACGAGATACGGTATGGATAAAGGACGCTCAGCACCATCAGCAGCAGCAGCGGCGACAAACCCATCGCCTGACTGTTTAATCCCTGTTTGCGATTTGCATCTTTCTTCATAGCAGCGGTATTATTCCATTTTTCTGTTCATTGCAAATTCAACGGCGAATGATTCATACGGGTTTTCCGGCGTGGTACGACGATCGTACCAGCGGCGCGCTCTCCACCTGCCGGAATCCTTTGGACAAGGCTGTCCGGCGATAGGCTTCGAACTGCGGCGGCGAGACATATGCTGCCACCGGGATGTTTCTGCGCGAAGGTTGCAGGTACTGGCCGACGGTAAGGATGGAGACGCCTGCCTCCAGCGCGTCGTCCATCAGCGCCTCCACTTCTTCCTCCGTTTCACCCAGTCCGACCATGATACCTGTTTTGGCGCAGATACCCCGCGAAGCAACGTGCGCCAATACCGACAGGCTCGTTTCGTACCGGGCGACGCTCCGAACTTGCGGCGTCAGGCGTTTGACGGTTTCCAGATTATGTGAAATGATTTCCGGCGCCGCCTCGATGATTCGGTCAACCCATTCCAGTTGTCCCCGGAAATCGGGAATCAGCGCCTCCAGCGTCGCCTGCGGATGATGCGTCCGGATGCAGCGAATAGTCTGCACCCAATGTTCGGCGCCCGCATCCGGCAGGTCGTCCCGGTCGACCGAAGTGATGACCGCATGACGCAAGCCCATCAAACGGATGCTTTCCGCCACACGCGCCGGTTCCGACGGATCCAGCGGTTTGGGTTTGCCTGTCGGGGTATTGCAGAAACGGCACGAACGGGTACAAATCTCCCCGCCGATCAGGAACGTTGCCGTCCCGCAACTCCAGCATTCCCCTTGATTCGGACATCGTCCGCTGGTGCATATGGTATGCAGGCCGTGCGATTCGACAATGCGTTTCGTCTGCCGGAAGAGATCATTCCCGCGCAGGCGTATTTTCAGCCAATCCGGTTTGCGAACGTATTCCGTAGTCATGAAGCGTCTTTCCTAAAGGTTTTCAAGCAGAAAATTGGTCATGCGTGTATACAGGTGCAACCGCGTATTGCCACCGGAGATGCCGTGATTGCGGTCACGGTAGATGTGCATGTCAAACTGTTTTCCGGCCTGCACCAGCGCTTCGGCATAATCGAGCGTCTGTTTGAAATGGACGTTATCATCCGCTGTGCCGTGGATCAGCAGCAGTTTTCCCTGCAATTGCTTCGCCAGACGAATGGGCGAAGAGGCGTCATAGCCTTTTGCATTTTCTTTCGGCGTACGCATGAACCGCTCCGTATAGACCGTGTCATAATGCCGCCAGTCCGCAGGCGGAGCCACGGCAATCCCTGCCTTGAACGTGCCGCCGCCCGTACTCAGCGCCATCAGTGTATTGTAACCGCCGAAACTCCATCCCCAGATGGCCATCCGCGAACCGTCGACATAGGGTAGTTTGGCCAGCGCACGGGCGGCTTCTACCTGGTCTTGCGACTCCAGTTCACCCAGCCGCAGGTAGGTACACTTACGAAATTCTTCGCCGCGAGCACCCGTCCCGCGCCCGTCCACGCACACGCAAAGAAACCCGTTTGCCGCCAGATACTGTTCCCATCCGAAATCGTACTGATCCAGCGCCGACTGTGAGTTAGGCCCGCCGTATTGAAACATGACCACCGGATATTTTTTAGATTCGCTGAAATTCGCCGGTTTCACCATCCAGGCGTTCAGTTCCAAGCCGGAAGTCGTCTGAATCCTGAAAAACTCCCTCGGCGTATACGCATATTTCTCCAACTGCCCCTTCAGGCCGGCATTGTCCTGCAATACACGCAATACTTTCCCCGTTTTTGTCTCGTTCAGGGTGATAACTGCGGGCGTATTCGCGTTCGAATAGTGATTCACGTAACAGGCGAAATTCTTGCTGAAGGTGGCATGATTTGTTCCTTCCTGAGTCGACAGGCGCGTTTTTACGCCTTTTGCATCCACCTTGTATACCGAACGGCGCAACGGACTCTCTTCCGCCGATTCATAATACACCGTGTTTGTGGTTTCGTCGATTCCCAACAGGGCGGTTACATCCCAATTTCCCCGCGTCACCTGACGCTGCTCCACTCCCGTCGCCGAATACTGGCAGATGTGTGCGTACCCGTCTTTTTCAGTCACATACAAAAAACCGTCTTTTGTAAACAGGAGGTGGTTCAGCCAGTCGGAATCAACGTAGCATTTGTTTTCTTCTTTCAGAATCAAACGGAAAACGCCGCTTTTCGGATTTGCATGATACAGGTTGAAGACATTCTGGTGACGATTGAGCGTCATCACCGCCAGTTGGTCGGGCTGGGAGGCGAACGCGATGCGAGGAATGTAACTCTCCGCATCCACGGGCGTATTCAGCGTTTTGATATCCTTGGTCTCCACGCTGTACGAGTGAAGCGTAACCGTCGCATTTTTCTCCCCGGCTTTCGGATATTTGTAAGTATACTCCCCGGGATAATATCCGTCACCATAGGTCTGCATCGAATATTCGGGCACTTCCGACTCGTCAAACCGGACAAAGGCCAGGTATTCGCTGTCGGATGACCAGGTCATCAGGTTCGTCACCGAAAACTCCTCCTCATATACCCAATCGGTTGCGCCGTTGATGATCCGGTTGAATGTACCGTCTTTCGTCACTGGGATTTCCGTGTCGAAGTTGAATTTCTTCAACCAGATATTGTTGTCCACGACAAAAGCACACATCCTCCCGTCCGGCGAGAAGGTCGGAATCATCACTTTCCCGCCGGCTTCGTGCAGCAGCTGCACCATGTTCCGGCGAACATCGTACACATACACGTCCGCCCTGTACGAACGGCGGTAAATCGCTTCCTTCGCGCGCCAGATCAAAATCCGGTGACCGGTCGAACTGATTTCATAGCCCTCAAAGTCATCAAACGTACATTCTCGCGCCTTGTGCACATCAAACAGCGTATCCACCGGCGCTCCGGTACGGTAGGCGTATTTGACGACCATCGTATGCTCCCCGTTCATCGCCGTATAATGTTCGCCGTCCGGCATCGAACGCAATTCACCGATCGCCGTCTCCTGACGGAATGTGCCGTCTATAACCTCTTTCAATTCCACTCGCCTGCTGCCCTGCTGTGCATGAACGCCTCCGGCAATCAAAAGCGACAGTATAAAGTTGATTCTTTTACTCATTAGTTTATTTATTGATTCAATCGTCCTTTTATCTGCGATTTTTCCGGACAAAGATAAAAAAAATAGAATGAATATCGAATATCATCCCCCTGCGCATGGACGCTTGTCAGTTAAAACTGACGGCAATGGGGAGAATGGGGCTAAAACCCTGCGGAAGCATGGCCGGAGATGCTGTTACACTTTATATAT
Organism: Tannerella sp.; assembly: GCA_031283915.1. Classification (GTDB taxonomy): domain Bacteria; phylum Bacteroidota; class Bacteroidia; order Bacteroidales; family Tannerellaceae; genus Tannerella. The sequence continues at coordinate 197 of JAITAY010000013.1, read as the reverse complement.
ATTTCCCGCCTTTATTTCGCGACAATCCGAAATGCACCAATGTACCTCATTTATACTCAAAAAGAAATGGAATTCGAATTCCATTTCTTTTTGAGTATAATAAGGGCTGACTAAATAACAGCAAGTTTACGAGCCGTTGCCACGATAGCCACAGCCGCTCCGGCTCTGGAGCATATCCGTCTGTAAAAATCACCATG
>JAITAY010000375.1 GCA_031283915.1 Tannerella sp. | reverse complement strand
GATTTGAAGGAGAGCGAAGAGATCCGCCAAGCGCTGGACATGTGTGAGGAGGGCGCCTTCACGGAAGCCGAACTGTTTGCCTACGAGAAGTGCTGGGACGTCATATACACCGAAAGGGCGCTTCTGGCAGCAAGCCTGGCGGAGGGCGAAGCAAAAGGCAGGGAAGAAGGTTGGGCAGAAGGCCGTGCAGAAGGTGAAGCAAAAGGCAGAGCAGAAGGTGAAGCAAAAGGTAAAGCAGAAGGCCTGGCAGAAGGTGAAGCAAAAAGTTTAACCGGCGTTGTTCTCAACTGCAAACGTGACGGTTTTTCATTGGAGCAGATACAAATGATTACGGGTCTCGACAGGGAAAAAATTCAGGAAATCCTTCGCTTGGCCAATGAAAGGTGAACCGGCTTTTGGACTTCCGATTTTGTCTCTTTCACGGGAAAAAACGTTTATGCCGGGTTTCGCACAGTGCAAACTTGCCCCGCCTGCTCTGTTCTCTTCTTCCTCATGCATACGGCGTCCAATGCTCATGGTGCCTCAAAAAAAAGAGTTAGCCTTTTGGCCGCTTGTGAGCAGATGTAAAAGAACTGATCTATGTTTGGTTTTCAAAAGCAGGCCTCCTGCATTTTAACTGACGATCGTCGAACGTCGTTTCGTAATTGTAAGCGTTCTGCAGAATTGCGTCCGTTTCGGTCTGAAATGTTTGGAATCCTATCCGGATTGTGTCTGTCCGGGAGGCGGACGGGCGGAATCCTGTAATGGAGACTGTTTACGGACATTGGTGAATATTTATAAACAAGTGAGGAACGATTGAATTTTTATGATACAGAATGAAAGAGAGACCCGTCCGGTGCAACTGGAGGATGCCGTCCGGCAGATGATGACGGCCGCACGCACGGCTCCCAAAGGCAAAGGGTTGGATATTATTGAAATTGCGGCTGTGACGGGGGATGATATTCCCGTCCTGTCGGAAAAAATAAAGGAACTGGGAGAACAAAACGGCTTGAAATTTTTCTTCCGCGACGCTGGAAATATCCTTTCGGCCGGAGCGGTAGTTTTGATTGGAACTTATCAGAAAACGCACGGGCTGAATTGTGCGCATTGCGGTTTCCCGACCTGCGGAGAAAAACCGGAAACGACGCCTTGTGTGTTGAACACAGTGGATGTAGGGATTGCCATCGGTTCGGCCTGCGCGACAGCCGTCGACTTGCGGTTAGACACGCGCGTCATGTTTTCTGCCGGCCTGGCTGCACAGAAACTGAACTGGTTGAACGGCTGCCAGACCGTATTTGCCATTCCCGTATCCATCTCGTCCAAAAACCCCTTCTTCGACCGTAAACCGAAAGAACCGGAACAGGCGGCGTCACTTTCCCCAACAGAAACATGAAGTCATTGTCTATTCATCCGATAACCGGCTGTCAGCTCCTTAAAGCCCGCGCTGCCCGGCGTACCGGCAGCAAAAAACGGGTTCATATTTTTGTGAGAAAAGAGAACAGGATATGAATCCACTGGAGTTGATTCAGAGATATTATCCGGTCGAATCGGAGAGCTACCGGATTTTGACAGGACACAGCAGGAGTGTGGCCGGCAAGGCGCTGTCCATTGCACGGGCGCATCCGGAGATACCACTGGACATGGCGTTTATCGAAGAGGCAGCCATGTTGCACGACATAGGGATCTTCCTGTGCCATGCACCGGAGATCGGCTGTTACGGCAAGGCCGAATACATCTGTCACGGTTATCTGGGCGCCGAACTGGTGCGGGAGGCCGGCTATCCACGTCATGCACTGGTGTGCGAACGTCATACCGGTACCGGTATCTCGCTGGAAATGATTGAACGTCAAAACCTGCCCCTTCCTCACCGCAACATGCAGCCACAGTCGCTCGAGGAGCAGCTTGTCTGCTTTGCCGACAAGTTTTTCAGTAAAACGAAAGATGACAGGGAGAAGCCGGTAGAACGTATCCGAAAGGGACTTGAGCGATATGGCGAAGAGTGCGTGATTTGCTTCGACGGCTGGTGTAAACTCTTTTTAGGAGAATAAAGGTCGTGCAGCTCATTAAATTGTTCTATTTTTGCAAATCAATAAGATACAGAAATAAAGCATGTTTTTGAAGCGAAGGGTACTGTGGGTAATCTGGCTGTTTGCCGTGGTGGTAACAGAAAGCATACAGGCTCAGGAAAATCTCTTGTCCGCAGATACGGTGAGTGTTCCGGTAGCCAGTGAAATGCCGGACAGTTTGCTGCATGTATGGCCGGATACGTTGGCGGCCGGTCTCCCGGCGACTGCGGATACGGTTGCCCGCAAGGAAGGGATGCTGGAAGCGCCGGTCGTTTACCAGGCCAGTGATTCCATCGTGATGACCTCCGGCAACAAGGTCTTTCTGTACGGACAAGGCGACGTGAAGTATCAACAGATTCAGTTGCAGTCCGAAATCATCGAGATGAATGTAGACAGCAGTTTAGTCCATGCCTCTTTTGCGGTAGATTCCACCGGCACGGAGTTCGGTTACCCGCTTTTTGTGGATGGCGAGCAGCAGTTTGAAGCCAAAACGATGCGCTACAGCTTTAAGACCCGGAAAGCCTATGCCCGGGAAGTACTGACCCAGCAGGGCGAAGGCTACCTGATCGCCGGACAGACGAAAAAAATGCCGGATAATACCATGAATATGATCGACGGGAAATACACCACCTGCGACGATCACGACCACCCGCATTTCTACATCCGGATGACCAAAGCCAAGGCGCGTCCGGGGAAAAACATCGTCACCGGCCCGGCCTACCTGGTGATAGAAGACGTGCCGCTCTACCTGCTCGGATTGCCGTTTGCCTTCTTTCCCTTTACGAGCACCTATTCCTCCGGCATCATTATGCCGACCTACGGCGACGAGATGCGACAGGGCTTCTTCCTGCGTGACGGCGGATATTACTTCGCCCTGAGCGACTATGTAGACCTGGCGGCGACGGGCGAACTCTATACAAAAGGCTCGTGGGGAGTTTCCGCACGTTCCACCTATCGGAAACGCTACAAATATTCGGGGAATTTCAACGGCTCGTATCAGGTGACCAAATGGGGCGACAAGGGCATGGACGATTATTCGCTGTCGAAAGCCTTCAAGATCAACTGGACGCACTCCCAGGACGCCAAAGCCAATCCCTACCGCACCTTCTCGGCCAACGTTAACTTCTCCACCAGCCAGTACGACCACAACAACATCAAGCAACAGGCTTCGCTCGACGCCACGCAGAACAATAAAGGATCGAGCGTAAGCATCAGCCAGCGTTTTCCCGACAATCCGCTCTCCATATCGGCCACGATGAACATCAACCAGCGTTCGCAGGACTCGTCCCTGTCGGTGACGCTGCCCGACGTGACGCTGACCATGAGCCGCATCTTCCCCCTGAAACGGAAAGACGCCGTCGGACAGGAACGTTGGTACGAAAAGATCTCCATGAGTTATTCCGGCTACCTGCGCAACAGTCTTACCGCCAAGGAAAACGAGTTCTTTCACAAAAGCCTTGTGAAGGACTGGAAAAATGCCATGCAGCATACGATTCCCGTCAGCGCCACCTATACGGCATTTGGATACCTGAATATTTCGCCCTCCGTGCAATATCAGGAACGATGGTATACGAACAGGATTCACCAGGCGTATGACACGACGCTCCACCGACTGGCTCCGACAGATACTTCCTACGGCTTCTATCGCGTATACAACTACAACGCATCCCTGTCGGCCTCGACCACCCTCTACGGGATGTACGAGTTCTGGCCGGTCTTCCGGAAATGGATACGGACGGTTCGTCACCGGATGGAACCGTCCGTCAGTTTCAGCGCCGCACCCGACTTCGGCAGTCCGGGATATGGCTTTTATCAATCTTATTCCTATACCGACACACAGGGTCGCGTGGTCGAAGGCGTATACTCCCCCTACCAGCATCAACTGTTTGGCGTACCCGGACGGGGTAAACAGGGAAATATCTCTTTCGGTCTGGAAAACAATATCGAAGCCAAGGTCGCCTCGAAAAAGGATTCGTCGGGAGTGGCCAAAATTAGCCTGGTCGACAACCTGTCGCTCCGCATGAGCTATAACCTGGCTGCCGATTCGTTCCAGTGGAGCGATCTGTCGGCCGGTATCCGCCTGAAGCTGAGCAAAAGCTATACCCTGAACCTCTCCGGCGCTTTTGATACGTATACCTACGAATATAACGAAGCCACCGGCGCCGTCCGCCGGGTCAACATACCGCGATGGAAAGCCGGCAAGGGCATCGGACGGCTGCGGGGAACCAGCACCAGTTTCTCCTATACGTTCAACAATGACACATTCACAAAATGGTTCAGCAAAAAAGACGATCCCGAAGGCAACGGGACGGATGCGGCCCGTGCGGAAGACTCGCCGGAGGAAGAGGACCTGAATACCACACCGGCCACAGGCACACGCCTGCGAAAGGAAAAAAAAACGCAGACGGGCGAATATGACGATGACGGATACTATAACGCCAGTCTCCCGTGGAGCCTGTCCTTCAGCTATAACCTGGGAATGGCCTATGGCGCTTTCAACCCCCGAAAGTTGGAATACGACTACCGCTTCACACACGCCTTGAGCTTCAATGGAAACCTCCAACCCACCAAGAACTGGCGTATTACATTCAATGCCAGTTACGACTTCGACACAAAAAAGATTTCCTACATGACGTGCAATGTCACGCGCGATTTACACTGTTTCCAGATGTCGGCCAGCATCATCCCCGTTGGTTACCGGAAATCGTATTCCTTTTCGATCGCCGTCAATTCGTCGCTGCTCAAAGACCTGAAATACCAGCAGAGCAGCAGCTTCCAGAGCGGTCAGACATGGTATTGAAGGATGGGAAATAAATAAAAGGTAACAGGAGTTTCCATAGGGAAACATGATTATACTGCCCGCGGGATAGTTTTGTGCAAAAACAGGTAGTTAGTAGCTGGTAGTTAGTAGCTGGTAGAATAGTAGCCGGTAGTTCTGTGATACGACGAAGCTGTCCGCTCAAACCCTCACGTTTACGCCTTTCCCTCCAACGGCCGCTTGCCTGCCAACCGCCCTCT
>JAITAY010000301.1 GCA_031283915.1 Tannerella sp. | reverse complement strand
TTCGCACGTTATCCATGCATGAACAGTCGTACTCATGGGTGTCGTAACGGTTGTTTGGGTAGATATGTCTATTTCTATTTAATACTAACCACACGACTGCTCACAGGGATAATATATCCCTTCAGACTCAGCGTATCATTACAGATCGAATGAATATAATAATCTCCATCCTTTCTTTCTTCGTTCCACATAATATACGTTTCGTATCTCTGAAGCGGATCTCTCCAGTTTTCTATTGGAAGTTTTTTCCAGGTGAAATAAACCGTGCGCCGATTTCCTTTTTCATCGTATGCAATATAGTGATCCTCTTTAAATTCAACAAACGTATTTTCGGGATAATCTGTTTGGTAAATATAGCCATCTGTCGTATTACTGTAAACTTTCCATTTCCCGTCAATCACTTTTTTTATATTTGCATAGAACAGGATTTTGAGCCACGTTGCTCCTGTTCAACCTTCAGAGTTTGACAGGGACGGGGAAGAAGGCGGAGAAGAAGGCAATCGGGAGAATGGGGCTAAAGCCCTGCGGAGCATAGCTGAATAACGAGATCACCGGTTTAACCCTTTATCATTAATCATTCATCCTTATTTGACGTTTTGCTGGGGAACGAAAAAAAACATAAATGTTTTTCTGTTCGGGAACTTGTTTGTACATTTGGTTGTTAAATATCAGGAAGGCATTGAAGAATGATAATAAAAAAACAATAAAATGAGTTACCTCAAATTTGATAAGACCCTATTAATTAATCTGGAGGAGTCTTTGACGCGGGAGGTACTCCGTACGAACCGCAAGGGGGCTTACCATTGTACAACTGTCGTGGACTGCAATACGCGCAAGTATCACGGCTTGTTAGTCATGCCTGTTCCGTGGCTGGACGACGACAATCATGTCCTGCTCTCGTCACTCGACGAAACAGTTATCCAACACGGAGCCGAGTTCAATCTGGGACTTCACAAGTATGGCGGCGGTACGTTCAGCCCCAATGGACATAAGTATATCCGCGAATATACGATGGAAACCGTCCCGCGCACCGTCTACCGCGTGGGCGGGGTGGTGCTGTCCAAAGAAAAGATTTTTTCGCATACGGATAATCAAATTCTGATTAAGTATACACTGCTGGATGCTCATTCGGAGACGACGCTCCGCTTCCGCCCATTCCTGGCATTCCGCAGTGTGAAGGAACTGACCCATGTCAACGGGAGCGCCAACCAGTCGTACAGGGAGATTCCAAACGGTATCAAAACCTGCATGTATCCGGGTTATCCCGAACTGCACATGCAGTTCAACAAACCGCCGAAATTCATCTGCGAACCCAACTGGTATCACGGCATCGAGTACCCCAAAGAACAGGAACGGGGCTATGCCTACCAGGAAGACCTGTTCGTCCCCGGGTATTTTGAACTGCCTATCCGGAAGGGCGAATCCGTAGTCTTCTGCGCCGGCGACATCCTGCGCGAACGCTTGTCCGAACTGCCTGACTTCTTCGACGGCGAAGTCAAGGAGCGGACGCCGCGGTCCAGTTTCTACAATTGCCTGAAAAATTCGATCAAACAGATGCTGTACAATCCGAAGGGGAACGACCTTTACATGCTGGCCGGTTACCCGTGGTTCAAGGTGCGGGCGCGTGACATGTTTATCGCCATGCCGGGCGCGTGGCTGTGTACGGACGAAAAGGGCGTTTTTGAACGGCTGATGCAGACGGCTATTCCGGCGGTTCAGGCATTCATGCGGTATGGGAGGAAAGACCCGGTGATCCGTGAAATCGACGAGCCGGACGTGTTGCTGTGGATGGTTTCGTGCATACAGCAATACCGGCTGAAGGCCGGACTGGAGGAGGCCAGGGAGCGATATGGCGCACTGGTTGAGGAAATCGTCGAATACCTCGTTGCACAGCAACATCCCAACCTGAAATGGACGGATAACGGCCTGGTGTATGCCGACGGACGCCGGAAACCGGTCACATGGATGAATTCGGTGGTGAACGGTTGGCCGGTCATTCCGCGTTCGGGTTACATTGTCGAGTTTAACGCACTTTGGTATAATGCCCTGCAATTTTACAGGGAGATGAAGGATCATGCGCCCCTGGAGACCGTCGATCGAATCGTCCGCGTGCTGGAGGATTCGTTTCCGGCCACGTTCGTAAATAAATACAATTACCTGTTCGATTATGTCGACGGGCCGAACCGGGACTGGAGCGTGCGCCCGAACATGGTGATTGCGCTGGCCTGCGTCTATTCGCCCTTGACCCGCGCACAAAAACGGGCGGCGCTGGACGTCGTCACCAGGGAATTGCTTACGCCCAAAGGCTTGCGCTCGCTCAGTCCCAAAAGCGAAGGCTACCGTCCCGACTGTTTCGGGCCGCAGCACGAACGCGACCTGGCTTATCATCAGGGGGCGGTCTGGCCCTGGCTGACCGGTCCCTATCTGACGGCATACCTGAGCCTGTTCGGCCAAAGCGGTGTCTCCTTTACCGAACGGATGATGATCAGTCTGGAAGAAGAAGTTTCGCTGCACTGTATCGGTACCGTATCCGAAATCTATGACGGGAATCCGCCCTTTGCCGGCCGCGGAGCGTTTTCCTTTTCGATGAGCATCGCGGCCGTATTGCATGTGATTGATAAATTGAAATTATATGACGTTGAATGAAAAATTGACAGGACTGTGAAAGCGCTAATGTACGGATGGGAATTTCCGCCATATATCCTCGGCGGACTGGGAACGGCCAGTTTTGGACTGATTAAGGGGCTGTCGCTCCAACCGGATATGGACATCACGTTTGTCATGCCGAAACCGCGCGGAGACGAAGATCACAGTTTCCTGCAGATTATCGGCCTGTGCTACACTCCGGTCGTCTGGCGGGAGGTGGATTATGACTGCGTGGCCGGACGCCTGCCGAAGTGCATGACGCCTGAAAAATACTATGAACTGCGTGAGCATATCTACGCGGATTTCAGTTACCGGCATGTCAATGAACTGGGCTGTATCGAGTTTTCCGGCAGATACCCGGACAACCTGCTGGAGGAAATCAACAACTATTCCATTGTAGCGGGTGTCATCGCCCGCACAGAACAGTATGACATTATTCATGCCCACGACTGGCTGACGTATCCGGCCGGTATTCACACGAAAATGGTCAGCGGGAAACCGCTCGTCATCCACGTACATGCGACGGATTACGATCGCAGCCGTGGCAATGTAAACCCGGATGTTTACCATATCGAGAAAGACGGCATGGACTATGCCGACCATATCATTACGGTCAGTAACCTGACGCGCCGGACGGTGATTGAAAAGTATCACCAGAACCCCTCGAAAGTGACGACGGTACACAATGCAGTCGAGCCGTTGAGCAAGGATATTCTGTCGATTACGGATAAGCGGGGCATGAGGGACAAGATTGTGACGTTCCTCGGTCGAATCACCATGCAAAAGGGGCCGGAATATTTTGTGGAAGCGGCCTCGCGCGTGTTGCAGAAGGCGGACAGGGTACGGTTTGTCATGGCCGGCAACGGCGACATGATGGACAAAATGATTCGCCTGGTGGCCAAACGGCACATTTCCGACCGCTTCCATTTCACGGGGTTCATGAAGGGAAAACAGGTATACGAAATCTTCAAGGCGAGCGACGTGTATGTGATGCCGTCGGTCTCGGAACCGTTCGGGATTTCTCCGCTGGAAGCGATGCAGTGCGGCGTGCCGTCTATCATCTCCAAACAGTCGGGTTGCGCAGAGATTCTCAATTATGCCGTGAAGGTGGACTACTGGGACATCGAAGCCCTGGCCGACGCCATCTACGGCCTGATTACCTATCCCGCATATCACAAGTTCCTGAAAGAGGAAGGTCTGCGCGAGGTGAACAATATCAAATGGGAACATGCCGGGCAGGAATTGCGCGGGATTTATGACATGATTTTATATGGATAAAAAAACAATACAATATGAAGACAATTTGCTTTTACTTTCAGATACATCAGCCGTTTCGCTTGCGGAGGTACCGGTTTTTCGACATCGGCAACAATCATTATTATTACGATGATTTCCAGAATGAGGAAATCTTCCGGCGCATTGTGGAGAAATGCTATCTTCCGGCCAACCGGGTCATTGCGGAGATGATCGCCAAAAGCGGAGGGAAATTCAAGGTGGCTTTTTCCATCTCCGGCACGGCGCTGGAGCAGATGGAAATCTATTCTCCCGAAGCGCTTGACAGTTTCAGGGAACTGGCCGGGTCGGAGCACGTAGAGTTCCTGGCCGAAACGTATGCCCATTCGCTTTCGTCGCTGGGCGATGCGGAGGAATTCAAGGCGCAGACGAAAAAACACAGGGACAAGATCTATTCGCTGTTCGGCGTCCGTCCCAAAGTGTTCCGGAATACGGAACTGATTTATTCGGACGACATCTCCGAACTGGTCTATGAACTTGGTTTCAAGGGCATGTTAACGGAAGGCGCCAAGCATGTCCTGGGCTGGAAAAGCCCGAATTACGTGTATGCCTCGGCGGTGCGTCCCCAGTTGACACTGCTGCTGAAGAACGACCGTTTCAGCGAAGACCTGTCGGCACGCTTCGGCGACTATTCCTGGAACGAATATCCCCTGACGGCCGACAAGTACGTTTCCTGGATCGCCTCGACGCCCGAAGCGGAACAGATATTCAATCTTTTCATGAACTATGAAGTATTGGGTTCGATGCACGCGGCCGAAACCGGCATCTTCGAGTTTTTCAAAGCGTTGCCTTTCTTTGCTGAAAAAAACGGCATCTCTTTCTCTCTGCCTTCGGAGATTTTCCGGTCGAACGGGGCAATAGACGCCATTTCCGTGCCCTACCCCATGTCGTGGGTGGACGAGGAAAAGGATTGCAGTTCGTGGCTGGGGAACGTGCTTCAGCAGGAAGCTTTCCAGCAGATTAACCGTATCAGCGAGCGGGTGCGCCTGTGCGAAGACCGGCGTATCAAACAGGACTGGATCTACCTGCAAAGCAGCGACCATTTCTATTACATGAATACGAAACATTACAATCTGTTCAGCCCGTACGACAGTCCGTACGATGCCTTCAACAATTACATGAATGTACTGTCCGATTTCATGTTGCGTGTAGAAGCGCAGTTCCCGGAATCCATCGAGAACGAAGAACTCAATTCGTTGCTGACCACCATCCGCAATCAGGCGAAGGAAATCAGACAACTGGAAAAACAGTTGGAATGCCTCAAAAAGACGGACGGTACCAAAAAGAAGACGGCCAAACAGACGCTGACACATGAAATGGCTTCGTGCGACAGCCTTGCAGTGAACTGAGGGGGTATCCCTGTTCGAACGCAGAGCAACCGCATCCAATCAGGCTCAAGGGAAAAAAAGCTCGTGACCGCCATTTTGTCGCTTTTAGCGAGGACGTTGTTACTATACTGCGCGCGATATAGTTTTGTGCATTGCCCGTCAGCATAGAAAAGGGCATCCGCCCACACGCCTTCTTGCCCGTCAGTTAAAACTCAATGTCATCAAGTTAAGCGCTAAAAGGCTATAGTAGAGCATCCCGTCAGGGA
>JAITAY010000245.1 GCA_031283915.1 Tannerella sp. | reverse complement strand
AAATAAACCACCCATTTACGGGTCTGTTTTTCACCATACTTCCTCCTGAAAATGCTTACATACCCCGGTATGCGCGCATTTTCAGTCGTTGGATGGCAAAAAACATCTCCCGTCAATGGGGATGGTTTATTTCTAGACAGCTCCTAAAGATAGCATATGGTTCCTGCGTGACAAAATAAAAGAAACGCATGAAGAAGTTTCTATTGAAAAATTCAGGATGTAATCCGGTACCGATAATTTCCTGTTTGCAGCATCTTCAATCTTTCAGTCATTTTTTCGACTTGAAAAGCCACTGTTTAATCCGGTTTATTCCCCAGGAGACAAGCATGGATTGGGCAATTTCCCAAATGACAGGCCATAAGACCTTGGTTGTCGAAAGCAGGTCGGCCAGATTGAAAACGGAGGAAGCCGGCGACCCTACATTTGTTTTTACCGGCGTGACGTTTGTCTGTTTGCGTGTTCCCGTATTGGGAGCGATCAACCCCGACAGTCCGGAAAGTAACAGGCTTCCGGCATTTTCACGGAGGTAAGAAAAGTCGTCATTCAGTTTCTGCTCCCGTATCCGGCACTCTTCCTGCAGGATGGCCTTACGCGCTGACAGCATCTCCTGCGGGGTTTGCTTCGCTGGCTGTTTCATTGTTGTTGTTTTCATTAGAGGTAAGAGCAGCAAGGACGGTATTCAGGATCATCTTCCGAATCTTTTGCCTGTAGAAGACGACGCCGCCCATAATCAACAGGTAGAGGACGGACACGAAGGCGAACCCGAGACCCGGCGATTGGAGCCAGTCGTCCAGAAAAAAGGCCAGCGCAATGAAGGCAAAAAGCATCAGAAAAAGCGCCAGTATGAGCAGTATCAGGCCATACGAAAGAACGGAGATGACTTTCCCCGTCCGTTCGTATGCGCCTAATTTCAACAGTTCGAGTTTCAACGCAGCATACGTGACTGCGTCCTCTTTCAGTTCGCGGAAAAACGCTCCCGAATCCTTTTTCATAATGTGTCAGGCTTCGCTTTGCGCTTCGGAATCGGCGATGGCCGTTTCCGGCGTGCATCCCCGATAGGTACTGACGGCCGAAGTGAACGCACTTTTCGCTTTCGCGATGATGTCGTTCAAATCATTCAAGATTTGCTCCTTTTTGTCCGTAGCAGCCAGATAGCCGATGGTTGCGCCGATCGCGCCTCCAATGATCAGTCCCAGTAACAGTTTGGAATCTACATTTCCTTTCATAATCTTTCGTTTTTTTACAGTGAATAATTGATTTATATATAATTAAAACAGTGTGAAGCGCTGAATTGTTCAGCGTTTCACCGTTTTCATTATCGCCCAGTGATTGCGCTCGGCTGAGGAGAGCCATTCAAGCCGGTTTTGCCGGCATTCGGCCTTCAGCAGGGGAAGGTCTTCGGTATGGAAACCGCTTGTCAACAATATTCCACCCGGCTTCAGCGACGAGGCATAATGCCGGATATCGTTCATCAGAACGTTCCGGGTGATATTGGCAAAAACGCAGTCGAATGCGATGTCCCCGGGTATTTGTCCGGCGTCGCCCTGAATGACCTGAACCTGCGGCGTATCGTTCAAAAGACAGTTTTCGGAAGCGTTGCGGTATGCCCATTCGTCAATATCGACAGCCACCACCTGCGTCGCGCCTTTTTTGGCAGCCAATATAGCCAGTACAGCAGTGCCGCAGCCCATGTCCAGTACGGCATTTCCATCCAGCGGCAAATCCAGTATCTCGTCCAGCATCAGGCTGGTTGTCTCGTGATGGCCGGTGCCGAAAGCCATCTTTGGATGGATGACAAGCTCGTACTCAAACCCTGTTTCAGCAGGGTGAAACGGCGCTCGCAACAAACAGCGCCGACCGATACGGACAGGCCGGAAATAATGCTTTTCCCATTCTTCATTCCAGTCTTTGGCCGGGATTCGCGTTTGCGCGGTGTAAAACCGTACGCCTGCTAACGGAAAATCCCGTAAACGTCGCTCTACGTCTTCCTGCCGGTAACGGTCAACCGGGAGGTAAGCCCGCAACCCTTCCGCCTCCGGCATGAAACTGTCGAAGCCCGTTTCGGCCAGTTCCACCGCCAGCAGGTCATTGATCACCGCCGGATCTGCCGCAGCATCGTACGTGAAATATATTTCGTAACAGTCCATCGTCTGAAATAAAAAATCGTGACAAACATACACAAAAGTATTGAGATTGACAAGCGCATGTAAAAAAGAGATACCGTTTAATCGGTTGCGGCGTAACCGGGGATGAATGATGCCTCGCAGCAAAGGTTACATTGTCCGTCCCGGGCACGGTATTCAGGCGGCGATTAAAGCTGACAGGATGTATTTCAGATTGTCGCGAAACAGGAAGGCCATTAGCAACCTCCTTATTTTTCGTAAACCTTCTTAGAGATGGGAAATAAATAACTCATGTTACGCAAATCAGGTTCGACAACCGCATTTGTGCAAGTAGCGAAAATATAGTCTGTCCAAATGGCGAAAAACGTGCACACAAACATGCGGGGAATGTGCGCACAAATCCACTGTCCGGACAGGTATTTTTTCGTCGAAGTGACCTGTTTTGTTTACCTGTCTTCATTCCCGACTTCGACAGTCACCCCCGGTGCAGTTGCCGCGTTCCAGGATTTCACGGATACGATCTTCACTCAGGCCGGAGAACAGTCTAATCTGTTCTATGGAAAAATTGT
>JAITAY010000230.1 GCA_031283915.1 Tannerella sp. | reverse complement strand
ATGTCAATCGGGAACTTTTGCGAAAAGTGTCCGATAGTAAAAGAAATAGCAGGCTCTATTTTTATAAAAGCGTATAAATACAACGATTATGAGCAGGATTAAGAAACACGGCACAAAGGAGCTGTCTGTAAATAAACCACCCATTTACGGGTCTGTTTTTCACCATACTTTATCCTGAAAATGCTTACATACCCCGGTATGCGCGCATTTTCAGTCGTTGGATGGCAAAAAACATCTCCCGTAAATGGATGGTTTATTTCCAGACAGCTCCTAAAACGAAACAGCCAATGCAAAGCTTGACAGAAACAGGGGAAAGCGCATGTGTAGAGTGAAAAGGTTTTGGAAGAGTTGGCGAAGCAAGCTTGTCTGACAGCCATTTTTCGTTACCCGTCAGAACTCCCGTACGGTCGCAAATTGAAAAGTAAAAAAACTTTGTGTCCTTTGTGTCTTTGTGGTGAAAAAAAGATTCGGCCGTTTTTCGGCAACCTGGCGGCATTCTCTCCTTCAGAATGAAAAACGCAGGGCGATGCGGAAACCGTTCCGGCTGATGCCGGGATGGTCGAGGTAGCTCAGGCGGCGATAATAGTTCACCTGCAACATCCGGAAGATGTTTTCCAGTCCGACGCTAAATTCCATGTAGGGTTTGCCGGCCAGCGGATACGTGTTTTCGGGCAGGAGAAAGAGGTGGTTAGTGACTGTCGGATTGTTGCGGGCGGAGAGGTCGCCGTAGATGGCGCTGAAGGAAACGACTTCGCGCAGTTGCAGCAGGTTGATTAAAGGAAGGCGGTTGAGTATCCATCCTTTCAGGTAGTACGTAGCGTCGAGCGAGACGTAGCGATCGGCCACAAATTCCAGCGCGTTCATCAGGTGAAACGTCTCCGGCTGGATGGTGATGGACTGGTTGGTGTTCGGCAGAATCAGCAGGGGAAAAGGCGCCTTGTCCCATATTTTTCCGGCTTTGAGGCAGGCGTCAACATGGCCGAAGGAGGAGAGCCAGATCCGTTTCGAGGCGCTGGCTTCCGTACGGTTGTAACGGTAGTCTCCGACGCCCGGGAGGCGGAATCCCGTCTGATGGGTGAGCAGGAAGACCGGCGCATTTTTCGACAGGTTGAAGATGGATGTTTTGCCTGCGCGGCTGTTAAATGCCCGTTCGCCCGGAGCATAACGAAGCTGTATGCCCCATTCCGTCGTCTGCATGTGACGGATACGGACATATTCGTAAGGGTCGCTCTTTAAAATATAGCGCAAAGTGCCTGTGGCTTCGTTGTCCTGGTATTGCAGCCAGGTTTTGAATGTCAGTCCGTTCAGCCATTCCTTTTCATACTGTAAGCGATTTTTACGCAGGTAGGCCATCTTATCGACGGTCTTGCCCACTTTCACCGCCACAAACATGTTGTCCTTGCTCGTGAAGAGGAAGTCTTGCCCCGGCGTGTAGAGGTCGTATTCGTGAGTGAAGCTGAGGTTGTTGACCGGTGATTCCCGTTCGTGATAGTCCTTTTTGTTGAAGCTGTATGTCACCTGGGCGCTGTATTTCCACCGGCGGTCGTTCATCCCGTAGGCCGCGTAGCCTCCCAGGTAGATGCGGGGGTGGAAATGAGAAGTGGTATAGCCGCCGACGCGCATCCGGAAGCCTTCGATTTCGTTGGAGCTAAAAATTGTGTTCATCGGGCCGAAGTCGAGTTTGTTCTTGTCGTGATTCCCGTTGATGGGCACAACCCCCGAAATCAGAATTTCGAAGGTCTTGATGAACACGTTGAAGACCGGGATGCTGCGCAACTGCGCCATGAGGTTGTCGATAGCGTTCTCCTTTTCCCTGACGGGGAGGTGGCGGCGCTTGACCCAGAAGGTATCGGGCTGTGCCAGTCCGCTCGCGACGGCATGTACCTCGCCCTGCAAGCCGAATACGGAATCGCGTCCGGCAATCTCGCTGCGGTAGTTTGCGTAGCTTCTCAACTGGTGAGCGTAAAGCTGCTGGCCGCCGCTGATGAAGTAGAAGACAACAAACGTGTTGTCCTTGTCCGGCGCCCAAAGTCCGTCCGGCATCCGCTTGAAATCCTGTTCGATGCGGATGTTCTTAACGTAATTCAGGTGGATGTGGTAGGGGACGGTCAGGTGGATGCGTTTGACGGCGTACGTTCCATCCAGCGTGATGTAGAGATGTCCGGTGAAGCCGTAGCTCTGCGAATTGACGGGGACGAAGGCCAGATCGACGCATGGCTCTCCGCCCACGTCCACCGTATCTGTGATGAAATAATGGTAACTGGCGATACCCAGCGTGGAAGAGAGCGGGCTGATGAAACTGTTGAGCAGGAATGCGATGTCGTTGTCGAAGACATTGATTTCTTTCAGCATTTCATCTATATTGGCCGACAGGGTACCGTATTCGTCCAGCGTCTCCTCCACGCCCTTCTGGCGTCTGGCCGTGAGGATTGTTTTTTGGGATTTCGGGTTTTTGCGGTAATAGACGTCTGCAAGTTCTTCGCGCAGGGAAAGCGTCAGGACGGGTCGTCCGTCGAACCCGGAACTGTCGAGGTAGTTCTTGATGAACTTGAACTTGTTCAGCAGTTTGTTGCTTTCAAAATCTACGTCGAACTTGTCCAGCGCCAGCGAGAGTTTCCGGTAACATTCCGCCTGGTACTCGTCCCGGCTGGTGATACGGTTGCTGTCCTTGCGTGCAATGACGTTTTTCACCAGTTCCACAGCCGGGTTGTTGCGCCGGCTGTAGCGTTCGTGCCGGGGTTTGATGACCACCTCCGACAACTGAATCGAAACGGGCGCCAGCAGGATTTCGAGTGAACCGTTCTGCTCTCCGGGGCGGAGGGCGATGTCTTTCGTGTCATAGCCCAGGAAATAGCACGTGATTGTATCGAGTCCGCGGTCGTTCTGCAGTTCGAATCGTCCATCGTCGTCGCTCATGGCGCCGAGGGTGGAATGCTTGAAGATGATGGAAACGTAGGGGAGCGCTTCACCGGTGAGGGAATCCCGGACGATACCCGATACGGACGTAACCCGTTGGGCGTTCAGACCGCCGACGCCCGTCAGCGTCAATAGAAAAACGGCCAACAGCAGACGAACCATCCCCGGCGTCGCTGCCCAAAACATCTGTCCTGCATACCCCCTTGCAATGTTATTCCTGTCCAAACCTGTTCCGTATAGAATTAAATACAGGTGCAAATGTACGGATTTTCCCGGAAACGGCATATAATGAGTGGTCGACGGGGGGGCAACCCCAGGGGTCGTACATGCCGTCGTTTGCCTTCCGGATGGCCACGCCTTGAGAAAGGAAAAAAATGCCTCATTACGTCAAATAATGGTAAATGATAAATGATGAATCCGGCCGTCCGGCTGCGGTTCGCACGGGCTTTATCCCAATGCTTGTTCTTGCTGTCAGTTTTAACTGACGAAGACGGAGCGCAGAGTATTTCAGGTAGCAGGGACGGGTTGTGCCTGTTTCCGCAGGTTTCAGGACTTTCAAAACAGCTTCTTGGGAGTTCCCCGCGCGTTCCGTGGAACTCCACGAACGTTCCGTGGAGTTCCCCGAGCCTTCCGTGGAGTTCCCCGCGTGTTCCGTGGAGTTCACTGAGCCTTCCGTGGAGTTCACCGAGCCTTCCGTAGAGTTCACTGAGCCTTCCGCAGAGTTCACTGCGTGTTCCGTAGAGTTCACTGAGCCTTCCGTGGGGTTC